>CADBMS010000092.1 GCA_902795935.1 uncultured Methanobrevibacter sp. | reverse complement strand
TATCAGAATTCTTCAAAATATTTGGAAATCCAACAAGATTAAAAATCATTTCACTACTATCTGTAGAAGATTTATGTGTTTGTGAACTTTGTGAATCCCTTAATTTAAACCAAACAACAATTTCAAATCAATTAAGAATACTACGTTCAAACAATATCGTAAAATACAAAAAAGAAGGAAAAATGGTTAGATACTCATTAACAGACCTCCATATTGAAATGATCTACAAAATAGGTTTAGAACATATATTAGAATAAGATTTAACTGGCGATAATAATGGTAGAAAATATATGTTATGATCCAGATTGTAATGATAAAAATTGTTACAATCCAAAACATTATAATCATATATGTTTTGACCCAAAATGCGACAATATCCATTGTACAGATTCAAATCATTATAATAAAGAATTATTAAAAGATTATCAGAAAAATATTGACTTCAAAACATATGAACATAGAGAAAAAATTGATTATGATGAAGATGTGAAAATAAGTATTTGTGGATGCCCAGATTGTGCAGACGAAGATGAACATCACAAACACCACAAAGAAAACCACAACTGCAACGAACACAACCACAAACACCACAAAGAAAACCACAACTGCAACGAACACAACCACAAACACCACAACCATGAAGATGATGTTGAAATAAGTATTTGTGGATGCCCAGATTGTGCAGACGAAGATGAAAATCATGACAATAATGAATTAATAAGTGAAGGAAAACCGCTCGTAAGTAATAGGCCAATTCAAATTATTCTTGCAAGTGGCGTTTTATTTGCATTAGGACATATCCTAGAATTTTTATCAATTAACCCAAATATTGTTACAACAATATTCTTACTAACTGCAATAATTGCAGGTTATGAAATAGCTAAATTAGCCTACAACTCATTAATTAAAAGACACACAATTGGCCCTGCAATGTTAGTTTGTATTGCATGTGTAGCATCATTCATTATAGGCCATCCAGAAGAAGGAGCCGCAGTAACCTTTTTATATTATATTGCAGAATTCTTAGAAGACTATGTTGAACACCGAGCAAAACGTTCAATCAAATCTTTAATCGAAATTGCTCCTGAAACAGCAAGGATTAAAAATAACGATAAAGAAGAACTCAAAAAAGTTGATGAAGTAAATATTGGAGAAATCGTTATTGTAAAACCTGGAGACAAAATCCCTCTTGATGGAAAAGTTACATCAGGAACAACAACAATAAATCAAGCATCAATTACTGGAGAAAGCATACCAGTTATAAAAGAGGTTGGAGATGAAGTATTTTCAGGAACTGTTAATGAAGACGGATATATTGAAATAGTTGTAACTAAAAAAGCTAAAGATTCTGTAATATCAAAAATTGTGACATTAGTTAAAAGATCACAGCTTAATAGGTCTGAAACAGAAACATTAGTTGAAAAAATATCTAAATATTATACTCCAATAATGATGGTTGCAGCAACAGGCGTAGCATTCATTCCACCATTATTCTTTGGACAAAACCTAGTAGATTGGGTTTATAGAGCATTATCTCTTTTAGTAATATCTTGTCCATGTGCATTTTTAATATCAACTCCAGTGGGTATGGTATCATCCATTACATCTGCCACAAAAAATGGAGTTTTGATTAAAGGAAGTAGTTATGTTGAAGAAATGAAGAATGTTAAAGCTGTTATTTTTGATAAAACAGGAACATTAACAGAAGGAAAACTTGAGTTAAGTGGAATTGAAATATTTGATGATGATTATACAAAAGAAGATGTTCTAAAAATCGCAGCATCATTAGAAAATCAATCCACACATCCAATAGCTAAAGCTATACTAAACTATACTAATCAAAACAATATCAAATTTGAAGAAATTCAAAATTTTAAGAATATACCTGGAAAAGGAATAATAGGTGATATTAATGGAGAACAATATTATGCCGCAAATGAATCCTTGATTGAAGATAGTGCATTTGATATTTCACCTAATGAAATTAATAAATTTTCAAGTAATGGAGAAACTATTGTATTTATTGGAAATAGCAAAAAAACATTAGGAATTATAAAAGTATCCGATAAAATTAGAAACAATGCTAAAAAAGTGGTTAAAGATTTAAAAGAAAAGGATATAAAAACCGTAATACTTACTGGAGATAATAAAATTGCTGGGAAAAGTGTTGCAGATAAAATTGGAATTGATTATGTTTATTCCAATCTATTACCTGAAGATAAATTAGATATTTTAGACAGCATTAGAAATAAATTTGGAGCTGTAGTTATGGTGGGAGATGGAATCAATGATGCTCCCGCGCTAGCACGTGCAAATATTGGTATTGCAATGGGTGCTGCAGGATCAGATGTTGCTATTGAAACTTCAGATATTGCATTAATGCAAGATGATATTTCAAAATTACCATATTTATTCTCTTTGAGCCATAAAACAATGCAAATTATTAAACAAAACATTGTTTTAGCAATTATTGTCAAATTATTATGTGTAATATTGTCAATATTAGGAATTATTACATTAATGATGTCTGTTGGATTTGGAGATTTAGGTTTAACATTATTTGTTATTTTAAACTCACTTAGAATAGGAATAGTGAAAGATCCACTATTTTAAGTATGTAATAATTAAAAAAAATGAAAAAAATTAATAATTAATATTGAAAACAAATATACATATATTCTAAAAATTCAATAGCCAATATAAATTAGGTGAATATAATGTTCAAGAGTTTAACAGTTTTTTCAATATTTTTATTGTTTATATTAAATATTGGAATAGTTTCTGCTTCAGAAAATATAATTCAAACTGATAACTTTGATATTTTAACTAATAAAAACATTGATAATGTTAAAATAAGCAAAGAGAATTCCAAGCAAATAGTTGATTCAAAACATCTTAATAATAAAAAAACTAATAAATTATCCGCTAATAAGTCAAAGCAAAAAACACAAGTAATAATTAAAACTAAAAATTTCAAGACATATTTTGAATCAGATCGATTTTTTACTGCTAAAATCTTAAATAAAACAAATAAAAAGCCAATAAAAGGTTTAAAAGTTTTATTTAGTATTTACTCAAATAAAAATAAACACACCAACTACCATAAAATTACTAATAAAAACGGAACTGCCACATTAAATAAAAACCTAAAAATTGGAAATTATACTGTTTACACAACTGTTAAAAATAAAAACATCATAAACCAAAAAACTAAAGCAAAAATAAAAATAAAGCCAATTATTAATGGCGATTGTTGCTCTTATTATATTCATTTAAATTCAACAGAAAGTGTTGGTGGTTTCAGAAGAGATGATATTTACAATGTAGATGTATTACTTAAACCTCAAAAATGGTATTATAATAAAAAAATCATTAAACACTATAAAAGTAGTGGAAGTTATTATTTCCATTTAATTATAACATCTGATGGTTGGATGATTGGAAATGGCGGTTTAGATAGTGCCAAATCTAATAAAGATATAGAAAAAATTGCTTCGAAAATGATTCGCTCAAATAAAATTACAATGTCTTATTTGAAAAAAATCATGAATTATAAAAAATATTCAGAAAGAGGCCACTTTGCAATTAAAGCACCTGATGGTAGGTTTGGTATTGTTTGGAGAAAAGTTATTAAAACTGGAAAATTAAAAAACGGAGAATTTATATGCGTTCCTAATAAAGTACGGCATTTCCGTCGTGGAAACTATAAAAAATTTAGTAAAGACCCTGCCAAGGCTGCTATTTTGTTAGGTGCAACTGATAAATATGGTGTTAATAAAAGACAATGTATATCATTCTATCTAAAAAATTTTAAAACACATCCAAAAGTTACAGTTTATGCAGCTAATGATAATGGTAGATTAAGTGGTAGACGTACTGCACACTTAAGAGATAATATAATATTTAAAAATAAGCTTATCAGTAAATATAAACTTCCAATGACACCTAAAATGAAATATATTGGAACTCATAACTTTGGTAGTAATTTAATTAAAATTAAATCAAAATATTAATTAAATTTTAATAGAATTAAAATATAATAAAATATTATGATTTAAGTTCAAGAGGTAAATCATTTTTTAATGTGTTCATCCAATTTATCACATATTTTGTTAATGGATAAACAATTACTTCATAACTTATTTTGAATATTGCTTGACAAATAATCATAGTAATTAGCTCTATTGTTGGTATAGTTCCTACAAAAGCAATTGTTATAAATATGATTGAATCTAATGATTCACCGAATAGAGTACTTAAAAAACAACGTGCAAATAAGTAGTTATCCCATTTACTTTTCATTAATTTCATTAAATAAGCATTAATATAAGATCCTGTAAGATAAGATACTAAACTTGCAATTAGTATTCTTGGAGTGCTACCTAGGACAATATTAAATGCATTAGATACAATTGGATCAGTTCCAGGTAAAAGAATAGTTATTTGATAAGAAATAACTGCCACCAAGTTCATGAAAAATCCTAAAAAAATAACTCTTTTAGCTAAGTTAAACCCATATATTTCTGTTAATATATCATTAATCAAATAAACAATTGGAAATATTATAATTGCTGATGGCAATACTATATTATTTATTATAAAAGTCTTAGATGCCAGTATATTCGAAATTATTAAACAAACACAAAATATTCCAGTAATTATTGGAAATAAATCCCATTTTGATAGTTTATCCTCAAACATTTTTTTAATTTCCTTTGATATTTCTGATTTTATAATAGTGTTTTATTTTTTTTTTTGATTATAATTAATATGTTATTATAGAAAAGTTACACTTGAAATAATTGTCTTAGTAAAAAAATGATATTGAAAAAAATTGTCTAAATATGAATTTAAAAAAAAATAAACGTTTTGGAATTGATTTATTCAATTATATGAACATCAGCATCCTCATCAAATGGATTTGTACGAATAGCTAATGATATCACATATGGATAATGATTGTAAAGATATTCTAAGTAATAAATCCATTCATAAACCAATTTAGAGTATACTCGTTTCATATCTCCATTTAAATGGTTAAAATCAGCATCAGATATATTAGTTAAATCAGACCTGTGCTCTAATTCTTCATCTAAATGGAATAATGAAATTATTAATGTAGAGAACTCATCTTTTTCTAATAAATTAGGATTATTTAAAAGATTTACTAAAAATTCCCTATTATTAGCCAAAATATTTTTAATATTAGATAAAAATTTTTCTCTTTCTTCTTTAGGAACATCTGCATCAAAATCAGGAGGAGTATTATTTAATTTTTTTAATGCATCCTTAAAATCGTTTTCATCCCATGATTTTATAGATTTTAAATTTTCAGTACTAATTTTATGTTTATTTACCGTGGTGAGTTCATTTATTAAATCATTTCCAACTTCAGAAAAGAAAGTTCCCATAAGCATATCTAATTTTTCAAGAATAGCTTCTTTTTCTTTTCTAGACATTATTTCTTCGAGTAAAAATGCCACAACTAGTATGTCTACAGGAATAAATCCTAAATGTTGCCAAATATATGAGATAATTTCTTCACCATCTCCTAAAATTAAAAATTTAGAAAGAAATATTGTGATTGCCAATATGAACATCACTATTGCAAATCTTATTTTCCAATTGTTTTTATTGTTATTTACCATTATTTCACCAAAAAAAGTTTAATTAATGTTAATTCATATAAATATGTATAAAAATTATTTTAAGAACTATTTAAAGGTAAAATTATATTAATATCTATATTTTACCATTAGATATTATTGATTATACTAAAAGTATATTTTAAAGATTCTATAAAAAACTAATTTATGAATTATTATTTTCGAAAAAATAAAAATAGGAGAAAATAAATTCTCCTAAATAAGGACTATGCAGTTTATATTGCAGTCCATCCTCCATCGATACAGATTAATTGACCAGTACAGAAACTAGATGCATCAGATGCTAAGTAAATTGCAATACCGTCTAATTCACCAGGTTTACCTAATCTACCTGCTGGACAATATGCAGTAATAAGATCCATGAATCCTTCCATTTCAATTGAATCAACTGTTAATTCAGTTTCAAATACTGCAGGACCGATTGCATTTACTGTAATATTATATTTAGCCCATTCTACAGCCAAGTTTTTGGTCAAATTCATTACTCCGCCTTATGCTGAAGAATATGCAGTAATTCCCCCACCTGGGAAGATTACTCTACTGTGGATAGAACCAATGTTAATGATTTTACCATATTCTTGGTCAATCATGATTTCTCCAACAGCTTTACACATGTAGTAGACACCACTAAGATCAATGTGTATATGTCTTTCCCATTCTTCATTGCTTTGGTCAGTGACCATTTTATTATTTCCCATACCAGCAGCATTTACAAGAATGTCTATTCTCCCATAAACATCCATTACTTTTTTAACTGAATCAGTGATACTGTCATAGTCTCCAACATCAGTTACAGCATACATTACTCAGTACCATACTTTTCTTCAATTTCTTTAACATTTTCTTGTAATCTGTCTTCACGTCTAGCAAATAATGCTAATTTTGCACCTTGGCTTGCATATGCTTCAGCGATTTGCTAACCTAAACCAGATGATGCACCAGTTATGAGTACAACTTTATCCTTTATATCGAAATAGTTTTTCATAAAATCTCCCCATCTTAATTGAAATACAATTAAGAATATATATATATAATTAGATTTTCATTAATTAAATATTATTATATTTAAATTTATATTTCAAAAAATATGTAGCCATAATTATATTTTATTGATTTAACAATGATAAACATGCTTAAAGTAATATAAAGTATATAAATTGAGTATGTTGCTAAAATAAGTACAGTAAAACTAGGTTTAATATATAATTTTTTTATATATGCAGATATTTTTTATTTGACTAATGAATTAATTTAGTTTTACTGATTTTTATCCCCATTAGTCAAATTTATTGTTAATATTTTTCATATTCCTTTTTTAAATCTGCAATTGCTTTTTGTGTGTCTTTATCTGATACTTTATTGATTACTCTTTGATTTTCAAGTAATTTATTCATATAAACTTCTTTTTGTTTTTCATCCACCATTTTGTACCTTGAAAAGTTGACTAGCGATTCAATTAATGCAAACATTCCTCTGTTTAATGCCATTATGTTTTCATCGTTTATTACGAATTCTCGGATTTTTCCAGTTATGAAGTAAATGTTATTATCTCCTTTTATTGGAAAATTTTCAGGAGTCTTTTTTTCAATATCAACAACATCAACAATAATGTAAGCCGGAGTGTTTTTAATTATAGCAATATCAGAATCAGCAGTATAATATTCATCACCTAAACAATTTAATGTAGCATACGTGAAAACTAATGGATTTTGTGTAATGTTAACTACATATTCATTAGTTTCTAAGATATTTTTTAATGTTTTTGAACCTTCAAATATATGACAATGTACCCTACCATCACCTAAATATTTAAATGCAAATGCCCCTGCATTTTTCACACCATCAGAATTAATAGTGGTTGTAATACATTCATATTGCAAATCTTTTTTAATTCCAACTTTTTCTAAATTAAGTTCCATTTATACCATATCCTAGTTTTTTAAAAAAATTGTATAATTATATTAAAAAATTAATGAAGATTTTATTATATAATTCTAAGATTTCTTTTTTAAATCCAAAATATTTATATACTACTCTTGCATATGCAAATATAAAGATTGCATATGCAAGGATGATTAATATGAAAAAAAATTCAAACATAGAACTAGTAACTGGAAACCCCAAAAAAGCTATAAATAAACTAGCATGGCCACTAATAGCAAGTATGTTTCTAATATTTCTAAACAACATCATAGACAGCATATGGGTAGCAGGACTTGGTGCAGAACCACTTGCAGCTATAGGATACGTAACCCCTTTATTCATGGTACTAATTGGATTTGGAAATGGAATAGGAGCTGGTGCAAACTCACTCATATCAAGATACATAGGTGCAGAAAAAAAAGATGGCGCAAACAATGCAGCAATACATTCAGCAATCCTAAGCATATTTGTCTCAATTACATTAACAATAATCTTTCTCATAACCCTAGAACCACTACTAAAAATAATGGGAGCCAGTAGTGTTTTAAAATACGCAATGGACTACGGAATAGTAGTATTCTCATTAACATTCGCAGTATTACTGCCACCAATTTTTGGAGGAGCATTTAGAGCAGAAGGAGATATAAAAAGAGCAACAATACCAATAGCACTAGCTGCAATAATAAACATGATACTAGACCCAATATTTATATACACATTCAACTGGGGAGTAGCAGGAGCCGCATTAGCAACAGGACTAGGACCATTTATAAGTTTACTACTGATGTTCTATTGGATTTTTATTAAAAAAGACACATATCTTTCTTACAATAGAAAAGACTTCCATAATGATATGTCAATGTACAAAGACATCCTAATTGTAGGAATACCTGCAAGCCTCGAACAACTAATTATGGCAGCTTTAGCAGTTGTAGTGAACTTCATGTTAACAATAGTATCAGGATCACTTGCAGTAGCAGTTTATACTGCAGGATGGAGAATAATATCACTAGGACTACTACCAGCAATAGGTGTTGGAACAGCAGCAATAACCGTAGCAGGAGTAGCATATGGAGCTAAAAAATACGAAAACATTAGAATAGCAACAAGATATTCAGTAAAATTAGGTTTAATATCATCAATAATAGTATGTATAATACTATACCTATTTGCAACACAAATTGCATTCATATTCTCATATTCAGAATCAAGCTCACACTTAGAACCATTAATTGCATCATTCATCCAATTAATGTGCCTATTTATATTATATGTTCCATTTGGTGCAAGTGCAGGAAATGTATTACAAGGACTTGGAAAAGGAACAACATCATTTATCCTAACAATAATAAGAGAATTCGTATTAGTCTTATTATTTGCATATATTCTAGGATTTGTATTTAACCTAGGAGAATATGGAATATATTACGGTATGCTAATAGGAGGCAGTATAGGTTCAGCAATAGCATACACATACATTGAAATATACATAAACCGCTTAATTAAAGGAAAAATCAAACCAAAAGAAATATAAAAAATAACAGATGATGACAATGAAAACAGACTTTGATGAAAATTTACCAATAACAAACTACATATCCCTAATCTACAGAAAACACAATATTTTCCTAAATAAAAAAATAAAAGATGTAAACTTAACCTTTGGATTATACCCAATTTTAATTACAATATACAAAAAGGATGACATAATACAAGAAGATTTAGCCAAAATATTCCACTTAAACCAAAGCACAATAACAAGAAACCTGGATAAACTTGAAAAAAAAGAGTTTATCAAAAGAACACCACATAAACGTAAAAAAATTATAAATTTAACCCCAAAAGGAGAAGAAATAGTGGAAAATATAATTGGATACAATGAAGAATGGGATGAACTTATTAAAAAAGAAATTGGATATGAAGAATTTAATAATTTCAAAAAAACACTAATAAAAATATCCAAAACATTAATTCAATAAACAATTAACTAAAAAAATAAATACTTAGTTTTTAATTTTACTAAAAAAAATAATATTAAGAGGATTCACAATATGCAAAAAATAATTAATTCACACTGCCACATTTATCCAAATAAAATAGCAACAAAAGCTGTTAAAGGAATACGAGATTTTTATGATTTAGATATGTCTTTAAATGGAACTGCTGATGATTTAATAAAAGATGGTGAAAAAGTAGGAGTTACACATTACCTTGTTCATTCAGTTGCAACAAGTCCCAAACAAGTTAAATCAATAAATGAATTCATAGCATCAGAAGTAAAATCATATAAAGATATTTTTACAGGTTTTGGCACACTACATCCAGATAGTGAAAATATTAATGAAGACATTGAACACCTTATCGAATTAGGTCTTAAAGGAATTAAAATTCACCCTGATTTTCAAAAATTTGCCCTAAATAAAGAAAAAGCATTTAAAATGACCGAATATATAAATGAAAAAGAATTACCCATCATGATTCATTGTGGAGATTTTAGATATGAATATTCTAACCCCGAACAATTAAAACCATTACTTGAAAAGTTTCCTGACCTTCAATTTATAGGAGCCCATTTTGCAGGATGGAGCATGTGGGAAAAAGCAACAAAAGAATTAGCAGGAACACCGAATTTAATGGTTGATTTAAGTTCAAGCTTATATGCCCTTAGTCCAGAAACTGCTAAAAATTTAATCCAAGAATATGGTGCAGATAAAGTATTATGGGCCACAGATTTTCCAATGTGGGATTCTGAAAGTGAAATGGAAATGTTTAATAAAATTGACTTAAATCAAAATGAAAAAAATATGATTCTCTATGAAAATGCTGCTAAACTTTTAGGACTTAAAGACTAAATTCAGAGCACTATACTAAAATACTACAAAATATCATACCATAGTCTTGGACAAAAAATAGTTATTTGTGATGAATTTTTTAATCCAATTTTTATAAAATGATTTTCTGTTTACAATACGTATGATTTTTACATTTATTGTTTTGTTCTTGTAATTTTCGTGGCTGCTTTTTACGTATTGTTGTGTTGTTGTTTCTGTTTATACATAGTCTGTTACGTTTTACACCCATGATACAATTTATACTGTCTGAAATATTGATTTAAACACTAACGAAACATTGGATACTATAAATTTCTAATTTTCCTAAAAATAGATGTAAGCTTCCAACTATTTGATGACAAAATTTCATTATACTTATTTTTCAAAATCCTTTTTTGCTTCTTGAGATTCCTATTTTCATAATTTAGAGCAGCAATGTTTTTGCCCATTTCATCAACAAATTTTATATTGAAATCTACATTATTTTCAGACTCTAAAACACAATTGAAAATTATTCTATGGAAATCTATAAGTGACTTTTGAAGGTTTTTATATTTTTCATTCATCTCAGCAAACAGACCTTTCATTTTATCAAAATAAACAGGTTGATATTCACTTTGAATCATATGGTATCTTCTGATTGAATTATTTAGTATATTAGTGTAAATTGGAATTTCATGATTGTAAAATTCATCATATTTCATAAAAATTTCAATAATGGCTCTGTAAACGTCAAAGATATTTGTAAATCTATAATCCTTTGATTGAGTTGAAGATTTTGAATGGATCCTGTAAATACACAATTCCTCATTATAGAAAAGTATTTTTTTAGAATTAAATAGCATTTCCCAAAAGAAAAAGTGGTCGTTGAAAATCGTCCCTTCAGCAAATTTAGCTCCTGATTTTAGGACAAATTCCCTATTTAATAATTTTGCCCATGGAGTAACCGAAAATGTGGTTAATTCAAGCCCCACATCTTTGTAATGAAATATTTCATCACCCACAATATTATAAATCTGGTTCATTGCAAAATAAGGTCTGTTTACATATTCATCATTGTCACTATCATAAACTAGAGATTTACATATTACAAAATCAACATTTGTTTCTTCTATTTTATCATATAATTCTTTTAATGC
Source organism: uncultured Methanobrevibacter sp. (assembly GCA_902795935.1). Classification (GTDB taxonomy): domain Archaea; phylum Methanobacteriota; class Methanobacteria; order Methanobacteriales; family Methanobacteriaceae; genus CADBMS01. The sequence continues at coordinate 249 of CADBMS010000092.1, read as the reverse complement.
ATTTGATTTTATCAAATCATCAGCATCCATAAAATAGATATATTTACCTGTGGCTTTCTTTAAAGCGAAGTTTCTTGCAGCACCCCCTCCCATATGATTTTGACAATAATAGTGCATGCGTTTATCTTCATTTGCAAATTTTTGCAATATTTCTAGTGTTCGGTCTTCAGATTCATCATCGACACAGATAAGTTCAATTTCTTTAAGGCTTTGATTTAAAATACAATTTATTGACTCTTCCAAGTACCT
>CADBMS010000091.1 GCA_902795935.1 uncultured Methanobrevibacter sp. | reverse complement strand
AATGAAGAGGTAGTTTTAACAGGGCCTCCTGTGTGATAAGACCATTTAAAAGTACCATTACGTGTATCTAAACAAGTTAAATTGCCTTCATCAGATCCAATAAATAAATTATTATCATAACCATCAATTGTGGCTGATGAAGATATACTTTGACCTAAATCATATTTCCAAATTAAATCACCAGTACTTTGATTTAAACAGTAAACATTACCATCATTTGAACCAATATAAACACTATCATTATATACTGCAGGTGAAGATTGAATTGCATCTCCTGTTGTATAAGTCCATTTTTCATCACCATTAATGTTAATGGCATATAATTTACTATTATTTGATCCAATAAATAAGGTATCATTAGTAATTACTGGTGAAGAACTTACTTTATCATCTAAATCAAATTCCCATTTTTTCTCACCTTTATTTAAATTAACACAGTAAAGGAGTCCAGAATTTGCAGCTACATAAACGCTATCATTTGTAACAAGGGGTGCAGTTTTTATTTCATCATTAGTTTTAAATTTCCATTTTTCTTTTCCACTTTCACTATTAAGTGCATAAAGGTAACCGGTATCAGAACCTATAAATAATGTTTTACCTTTAATAACTGGACTGGATTTAACTGGTTCATCAGTCTCAAAATCCCATTCTATACTGCCCTCTTCTAAATTTATGGCATATACTCGCCCATCATCTGCTCCTAAATATATGATTTTATTTGAAATACAAGGATTAGATTCACTACTAGATCCTAAATTTAATTCCCAAGTTTTTGCAGTAAAATCAGATGCTTCATCTATAATCCCAGTATGTTCAATATTAGCATGAAACATATTCCAATCTGCAGCACTAATTGGACTTGTAATTAATGATAACAAAATCAAACTTATTAGTGTTTTTTTAAAATTAGACATAAAAACATCATCACCGTTTAATAAATAATATTTCTTCTTTAGAATATCTCCGTTCTAGTTAAAACTACACATCTCTGTCAAATTTAAGAATTCCAATAATATAAAATACTACTGTAAATCCAATTAAAACCAATATTTCCACCCAAATATCTCCTAATCCTCTACCTTGTAACATAACTCCTCTTAATGCATTATTTGCATAGGTTAATGGACATATATAAGCTAATTTTTGGAAAAACCATGGCATAGTTTCTATTGGATAAAATACTCCAGAAATAAACATCATTGGCATTGTAATTGGTAGTATCATTTGAATATAATCTTCTTGAGTGCCAACCCTAGCAGAAATCATAATAGCACATCCAATAAAACATAATGCAGTTAAAACAAGTAATCCTAAAGTAATAATTAAACTACCTTTAACAACAATATCAAATAAAATCATTGCACTTAATAGTAAAACAATAACTCGCCCTGTTTCTATAACTAATCTTGCCAAAATTTTACCTGCCACTACTGTAGAAACATCTGTAGGAGTCATAAATAATCTAGCCAATTCTCCAGTTTCTCTTTCACCAGCAACAGATTGGCCCATACTCATCATACATGACATCATAGTAGTCATTCCTAAAATAGCTGGAACTAAAAAATCAATATACTTAATTTCTCCATAAATCTTTTTAATTTGCAAGCTAATAGAACTGGCCATGTTCATAACACTACTTCCAATACTACTTTTTGATTCTAATTTTGCATCTTCAACTTCAACATCATTATTTGAAGATACTTGTCCAGAACTAATATTTACAGACATCTCACTAAACAATGCTTGTGTTGATGGAACCAAAACTTGACTAGTCATTTGATCAGATGAATCAACATAAAACACCACTGTTGTAGTTTTATTAGCACTATCTTCAAAATTTTCAGGCAGTATGATTGCTGCTTTCACTTCTCCATCATTAACCATCTTTTTAGCATCATCAACATCATCAACCACATTTTTAACATCATACAATGAATTACTCTTAATAGTTTTAAGTGCATAATCGCTTATTTCACCAGTATCTTGTGATGCAACAACGATAGGTATGTCGTCTAATGTTCCACCCATACCATAACCAAATAAAAAAATCATAATCATTGGAAAACAAAATATTGCAACTAATTGAGGTTTATGTCTCCAAAGGAATAATAAATCCTTTTTAACCATCCAATTCAATTTCCTAAATTCAATCATGAATTTTCCTCCTCAATAGGATCTTCTTTAGTTTTAGAAGTTACTTTAACGAATACGTCTTCTAATGAAGGATCTGAGGTATTAATGGAACTTATAATGCCTCCAGATGATATAATTGTTTTTAAAACATCAGAAATACATTCCTCTTCATTTTCTTTAATATTAATAATAATTCGTCCAGAATGGTACTGATTAAAACTTTCAACATACTTGTTCTTTTCAATACTATTAAGAATATTATCATCAAGATTATCAATCATAACTCTTAATTCTTTAGTAGGAGTATTTTCGTCTTGAATCAACTTTAACTTGGATTTTAAATCTATATCTTCTTTAGAATTTAATTCATTATTTTGAATTTTAGTTATAATATTTTCTAATCTATTCTGCTTTTCTTGTTCTTCTTCCAACATCACACTATCTTTTAATCCTTGTGGGGTGTCAAATGCAGCTAAAACGCCTTGGTTAATAATTCCAACATTTTCACACAATAATTCAACTTCATACATATCATGTGAACAAAGAATTATAGTATGTCCATTATCATTTAGGTCACGAATCAATTGCCATAAAACTTGTTTTGTACTAGGATCTAGTCCAATTGTAGGCTCATCTAAAAAAAGAATATCTGGCTTATGAACTAAACTTGCAACTACGGATACTTTTTGTTTTTGTCCCCCAGACATATGTTTTACTAATTTATTTTCAGCATATTTAATGTCTACAAGTTCCATAAGGTCATTAATCTTATCTTCTTGTTCTTCTTTAGGTATTCCATAATAATCTGCACATAATTGTGTGTTTTCCTTTGCAGTTAAATCACCATATAAACTTACTAATTGAGGTACCATTCCTATTTTTTTACGAACTTCATTTGATTCTTTTTGAATATCATATCCTGCTACACTTGCAGTTCCTTTAGTGGGCCGTATAAGACAAGTTAACATTTTTATTGTCGTTGTTTTTCCAGCACCATTTGGACCTAAAAAACCATAGATGGATTTATTTTTTATTTTCATATTCAATTCGTTTACTGCTAGAAAATCACCATATTTTTTTGTTAAGTCGAAGGTTTCTATTGCATATTTCATATTTTATTCCTTCTTTTTTTCATTATTGACTTCATCAGTTTCATCCCAAAATTCATTTAAACTATCTTTTATTAGATTTCTTGTTCTAACTAATGTAGATTCTCCTTCTGGTGTTATATGATAATATTTAACATCTCTTTTTCCTTCTTTATGCCAAGTTCCTTTGATTAATTTTTTTTCTTCAAGTCCTTGTAACATTGGGTAAATTGTACTAGCTCCAATTTTTAATTCATCTAAACTACGTTTTTCATAGATTCTATTTATGCTATTCATTATTTCATAGCCATGTCGAGGTTTTACTTTAATCATAGTTAATATTCCAATTTTACGCATACTTTTAAAGAAATTTTTAATGAACAATTTATCATATTCTGTGTACTCAATGTTTGGGGGTTCATTTTCTATCATATTTTTGTCCCAAAAATTATTTAGGGGTCTGAATTTTTTTGTTGAAAATTCAGTCTAATTTTTTGTATTTTTGTTTCTTTTATTGTTAAACAGGTTGTGTTT
>CADBMS010000090.1 GCA_902795935.1 uncultured Methanobrevibacter sp. | reverse complement strand
GCCATATTAGAATTACCAATCTGATAAGTAGCCTTACTCATCAAATACAAAAATTCTGGTAAAGTAAAAGTATATCCACCAGAATTAACAGTACTCGGCAACTTTTTATTAACTGCATAATAATTCTTCAAATTAACCGCAGAACTAACAACATCAGCAACATAAACTTTGTTTTTATATGCAGATTTAGTGGATGAAGCACTACTTACAGTATTTGGTTCACCTGCTGCTTTATATTCAGCATTATTATTATCTAAATTTGATACTGAATTAGAAGATTTAGTATCATCATCACTAGTTGAGTTTTCAGTTCCTAAACTTTTTTTATCAATTATATGGTTTTTAGATGTATCATCGGCATTGTTTTTAACTGAAATATCGTTTGTGTCATCTGTTGATTTGGTAGTATATGAATCAGTAACATTATCATTAGCAGAAATAGCACCAATCGATAAGACAATTGTCACTATTAGACATGTAATGAATAATATTTGTCTTTTCAAAATATTTTACCTCCATAATCTTAAATTCAACAAACCATGAGACATATCTGTTTATCTCATTAATTATACTATAATATAGAATACTACATATAAAGGTTTTTATTTAGAATACTGCATTAAATTAGTTTATTTTTTTAAAATAACCATTAAAATAAGTTAAAAATAATATTTAAAAAACAATTACATTCAATCTAACTATAATAACTTAAAATATTACCAATTAAACATTTAAGAAACTCAATATTATAAAAACTAAAAAAATAAACACAACAGAATATATGCTAATATATTCACGATTAAACCATATAATAATAAAAATAATCAAATTAAACCGAATTATATAAAAAAACATCAACTTTAACTAAAAATAAAATAAAATAAACTCTATAAAACAAAACAAATATTTTTATTAAGGAATCCTATATTTTGAGCTTAATCAATGCATAAACTATTTAAGGGTCTGAATTTTTTCTTCAAAAAATTCAACAGTGCCAGAATTTCAATATAAAATAAGCAAAATTCTCATCTTATTTAAGTAATACTTTTACAAAACTGAAATAAATAAAAGCTATAAAAATAATTTAATTGAAATAACATCATAGAAATAAGAATGAAGGAGCATGCTAACAATAACCCACCCCAAAATGTCTGGGTTACCATAAAAAATATGTAAAAAATACATAAAAATCAGACAGTTTACAAATAGTTATTACCAACATTGTTTCAAAATAAAATTTTAGTTCATAAAAATTTTTCAACTTCTTGAATAAAAGTTTCAGCATTTTCTAAGATTATTTGTGCATCTTCTTTATGAAATATGGCGAATGAATCATAACTACTATCTCGTCTACTAACTCTTGCATTAGTTAAAAAACTAAAAATTTTTTTATCGAAAATATTTGTCTTAATATATTCTCTCCCAAAAAGCATTATTAGTCCTTCATGAGATTTTGCAACTAGATTCTTTTTAGTTAATAATGCAGTTGCAGCTTGAAACATAGCATAATAAGAATGAGTGATGGATTGTCTATATTTACTTGAATTAAATAAAATTTTAGCAGTGTCCAATTCATCCTTAGATAAGTTAAGGTCTGCAATTACTTTTTGACTTATATATTCTTCATCCAAGAACAATTCCCTCCTCTAGAACATTCGTTAGGAAAGGAAAATTTTTTGTTTCATTGAAATGATCTTCAGTCATTAAATGAGCAGAAATGAGTTCTTCATCATTGATAATAATATCGACTACAATATCATTAATTTCATCACGAATTTCACGAACAAAAGGCGAAACGATTAAAATATCAATATCAGACTCATCACCATCATCCCCCCTGGCAACAGAGCCAAATAAAATTATTTTAACAATTTTATCTGAATTAATTTTATTCGCAAACTCTTTGGCAATCTCCACCCTATTATTCATATAATCACCAACAAAACTACTTAATTGATTATTTAAATATCTAATTAATCAATAATAAATATTTTCAATAACTCAATTAAAAGCCAATAAGTTTTTTTAAGAATTAAAAATTGACATACTCAGTTTAATGAATTAAAAAGGTTAAATATTAATATAAATTGAAAAAAAAACTAAAATAATAAGAGTAAAGGAGCATGCTAACAATAACCCACCTCCTGTTTTAAGCAGCATTCATCTAAGCGGACTACCTCTACCTCCAACAGACATTATCATAAGTAGTATTTGCCTTGCATCCCACGGAATGGCCGTTTCACCGATCCTTTTATATGTCAATCAGTTTATTATGAAAACATCATAGTCATTCATATAAAAGACGTTTCGTTTCTGCTCCAGAGTCCAACTTCTCAGCAGGTACCTCACAGTACCGTGGTCTGTATGATGGGTGGAGTTTCCACAGTTTAAAACTAAAATAAATATTTTAGTAAACCGGTAGCTGCCCATTAGCTTACCCCAATATACAATAATAAGCTAAAAATAATATAAAAAGTTAGGGGTTAATAATAGTTATTAATAAAAAATGAAGTGTAATTTAATAATAATATTAACTAATTATAATTCTTCATTGTTATATGAAGGAAAAGTTAATATAAAATTAAATCCATTATCATTGAATGCTTCGTACTCTCCACCTAGTTGATTACATAATGATTCAATAATTGACCATCCTAAACGGGAACTTGAATCCATATCCCACCCATCTGGCAATCCAG
>CADBMS010000089.1 GCA_902795935.1 uncultured Methanobrevibacter sp. | reverse complement strand
GGTTAAAAAGACAGTTAAAGTAATAAAATAAAAGGGAAAAAATATTCTTTTTTCTCTTAATATTATTTTTTTTCGGATGGTAATATAATGAATAAGAAATTAATTCTATTAGGAGTATTATTGTTGATTTTAGTCTTTAGTGTTTCTTATGTATCTGCAGAAAAGATTAATGATAACTCAACAATTTTCGAAGATTCATTTAATGCTGAAGTTAATTTGGAAGTTGATATTGATTCATCAAATGATGATTTTAATTCTAATAATATTTTAGGAGATTCCAGTAGTCAAGAGGAGTTAAAGGACACGGGGTCTGATGAAATTATAGTTAATGATTGGAATGAATTGCAGTATTATTGTTCTTTGTCTGATAAGGATTATACTTTAAGATTGAAGGAGAATACAAATTATTATCCGACAAATGTTAAGGATTCAAATTATCAAATAAAAATTAATAATAATATAAAAATCATTGGCAGTAATGGATCGTATATTGGAGACAGCACTCCTGATGGTGGGGTGTATCATGAAAGTGATAGTCGCTATATAACATATATTCCAATTATTGTTGAAGGAACAGCAATTGATGTTATTCTAGAAAATATTACTTTCAAATGGATTCATACTTTCAAACAACCTGATAGTATTGTAATTCAATTATATAGTGGGGGTACTACTTTAATTAAAGGATGCACATTTGATACAATTGATACGATCCTTGGTGCCGGATCAGTTGTTCATCTTAAAAAGGGTGAAGCAGTTTTAGAAAATTGTTCTTTTGTAAACAATAATGTTCCTAAAGCTTGTATTATGGTTTCAGAAGGTCAAGAGATGATAATGAGAGATTGTTATTTCTACAATAATTATGGTAATGAACATTCGACCTGTGGCATGAATTGGGGCACTCTTACTATGTATAATACTAAGTTTTACAAGAATCGTTCTGTTGCATGGGCGGGTGGCATAACTACTTATGGCGCCGGTATTACAAATATATATAATTGTAATTTTACGGATAATGTTGCGGGATGGAATGGTGGAGCATTATATGTCTATAACATTGCAAACATTTACAATACCACTTTTGAAGGCAATAATTGCACTACAAATAATGGTGGTGGTGCGATAGGTGCTTGTAAATATAGTGGAATTCCAAGAATTTACATTGAAGGATGCTTGTTTAAAGACAATAATAACAATTGCTGGGAATTAGATGAGCTTTCAACTGATGGTACTGGTCGTGGTGGAGCTATTTCATTGATGGATGAAGGTTCACTTGAAGTTAGGAATACAGTGTTTATTGCTAATTCAGCATCTATCGGTACTGCTATTTGTGCTAATGAGGCAGGCAGTTATGGGTCTCCAGATGTTATCATTGTTAATAATACTTTCATTAACCATACTCGTATGGGGGATGTTTTGAAGGTTCGTGTAAAAGGTACAATCTGCACCATTGCTAACAACACTTATATAGGCAATTCCATTGAATTTTCTAATTTGGGTTTGAAAATACTTAAACAAGAAAATGATTATGCAACACTTGAAGTTAAAGTAAAATTATCTAATCCAAGTTGTTATGAGTCTGATATTTTATCTAAAACATTGTATGCTGTTTATGTTAATGATGAGTATGTAAAGACTGTTAATTCGACTAAATTCACGGTTGACTTTGGTGATTTGGATATTTGTCGAGTCTATGTTATTCCTACGATTTCTAATCAAAAATCCAATGAAGTTACAATAACCAGCACTCGGGAATATATTTTTGTCTCACAAAACAATGGCAATGACAATAACAATGGATTAACCAGAAATACTCCAGTTAAATCAATTAAAAGAGCATTGGAATTAGCAGTTAAATGTAAAAATATTATTTTGTTGGATGGGGAATACAATGAATCTGATTTGACCATAAATTATGATTTAACTTTAAAAGGTGAAAACGATGCAACATTAACTGGTGCTACATCATTCATAACTAATAACAATTTCGTATTGAAGAATCTGAAAATCACTAATTTAAGTGGAAATATTTTCATTAAAGGCGATTCTAATTTATCAGTTCAGAATTG
>CADBMS010000088.1 GCA_902795935.1 uncultured Methanobrevibacter sp. | reverse complement strand
TGGATCAAATATTCCAGGATAATGACTATGCAGGAATACTCATATTAAACGACAACAATACGCTCTATAATTGTACAATCAATTACAATGTACCAAGTGAATGTGATGGTATTGGTATTCTTGCTGAATGCGGTAGTTACAGGAAAGTTAATGGATTAAACTTAATCAATAATACCATTAACATTGTTGGTAACAATATTGAGGATGGTTCTGTTTATGGAGTTTTTGTTGATTGGGTTGATAATCCTGTGATTTATGGTAACACTATTCATGCTGATTTGCCTTTGCGTGCGGTGGATTGGTCACGTGAGATTTATGGTGGCGCTCGTATGGATACGGTAGCCGCATTTGCAGCAGAAAACTGTCAAAACCTAACACTCACCAATAACCACATCACAACAAAAGTCACACATCGTGGCAACAAATACCCAACATTAGACACAGTACTATTATATGAATGCCATAATGCAGTAGTTGAAAACAATTACATATACGGTGAAGATTACATTACAAAGTATGGTGAGGATAATTACCTGCAAGGCATTGACTTATACATCAGTGACAATGTGACCATCATTGGAAATGATATTCATATGCGTACTACGGGTGGTACTGAGACTATGGGTACTGCATATTCCATACAAGTAACCGGCCCATCCAAGAATGTTAGAATAGCATATAATAACATCAGTAGTGTTAACAATGGCCCAAATCTTGGTATTTATAGTCAAAATTTCTATGGTGCCACTGAGATAAATGTAATTAGTAATTTTATTAATATTACTGGTCGAGCCAAGACACATGAATGGGCACTGGTTGCAGGATTAGAAGTACAAGACTCCAATGACTTAATATGGAACAATACTATAATCGTAACCAACCTTAATGACTACGGCGACAACAACAACATTTACGGTATCAGTTACTCACAAAACACCAACAACAACCACACTTATAATATCCAGTATAATACGGTGATAACTAATGGCCGGTACGCTGTTTCATTAGCAGGAACTAATTCATTAGTTGTTGATTCAATCATCGCCAATAACATACTAAACACATTAATAAATACTGGAGATGCAGCGGTCTTTATTGGTAATGGTACAAACAATTATGTTTCAGGCAATACTGGTAATAATCTTATGAGAACCTTAAGTTATGATGATTTGCCTGATTGGTTGAAGAATCATAAAACAGTACAGCCAAAGACACCAGCGCTACCTGATATTTCTCAGATGTCATTAAAAATCCCTAAAATAGATAAACCAACAAATCCTTTTATTAAACCAACTAATACCAAAGAAAATTCTACAGGATCCGGATTAACAGATGAGAAAGGTCAAGGAAACATGCCATGGAATCAAAAAGGACAAAACAACGGCCTAAAAAATACCAACAACAATAAGCAAAACACAGCAAATACAAATGGTAACTCAAACACCAATACCTCAAATGATCAGTCAAAAAATAACAACCCAACTAGTTCCAACAATAACCAAAACAGAGGAACTATAAATCAAAAAACACCAGACACACAAAAAACTGGCCCAAGTGACACAGGAAGCTCAGCAGCACCTAAAAAAGCATACGAAGTAAAAGAAAAAGCCAAAAAAATAATAAACAAAGACAATTACTTACCCGCAATAATAGCATCAGCAATAATACTACTCCTAATACTCGCAGGATACAAACGAAAAAACAATACAGAAGAAGAATAATGAACACAAAAAAAATAAAATTATGCCCATCTTTTTTATTTTTTAAAAGAGGAAAAGATAATCTAAAATAATAGATATAAAAAAAATAGGATTTGGGATTTACTTCTTATTCCAGCCACACAATAATGGTTGGAATAATAAATAAATTTTCTCTTAATTATTTTATATTAGGAAAATTTATTTAATAGTTTCTTATTTGTCTTCAAGAAAACTTAAAAACCTCGAATAAAAAAAAAGTTAGTAATTAAAATAATAGGGAAACATGATAAAAAAAGAAAGTATTACTCCTATTTTATCTAATCCCTTATTTTAATTACTCAATAGGTTATGGTAGATTAAATTAATTATCAAAAGGTTGCCATAATTAATGACCTTCCAAAATAATGAAAAAAAAGAATATATCAAAAAGTTATTCCTTGAAAATCCTGAAAAATACTACGAATGGAAAAAATGGTGTATTGCTAGAAATAGACTACTGATTTTTTTCTAATTAATTGTTTAATTATAATTTGTACAAGCACATATCCTTCTAATTTTTATGGCAATACTTATTATTATTAAAGAATAAAACCTATGGTAATCATTATTTAGTATGGAGGTGCTATTACTTTGACTTCTGAAGTATTAATTATGACTCCAAGTGCTGTTGCAATGGCCGCAGATAGTGTTATTACAGTTAATGGAAACAAAACATATGAAGGCGTTAACAAGTTATTCATGTTATCCAATAATCCACCTATGGGAATAATGACATATAATAAGGCTAGTTTTTTAAATTTCCCTATGGAAACCCTCATCAAAGATTTTAGATCTAAAATTTCTAAAAAAGAATATAACACCATATCCGACTTTAAAAACGCATTTGATACTTATCTAAATGAAGTATGTTATGGTGAAGATGTTATCCACCCATATTCTATTGTGGATAAATTCAACATTTATATAAAATGGTTAAATCAAAATTTTGATAAAATTCATAATATTATTAAAGACCTTGATGAAGAAACTATGGATCTTGATGACAAAAAATATGAAAAATATGAAAAATTACTTTTTGAAAATAAAGAATTTAAAAAAATATATACCCCACAAATCCAAGAAGTTACCAAAAATATAAACTATAAAGACAACATCATTGATTTAGTTGTTCTATTTAAAAAATTATTTATTAAACGATTTGTTTTAGAAGACTACATAGCATAGTTATTGCAGGTTTTAACAAAGAAAACTTATTCCCATCGTTTATGCATTTTAAAATCATTATCTTAGATAATGTTAAATTCATTTTTGATGAATTTGAAGAAGATTGTGTTGGTGGTGAAAAATCAGTCATACTCCAACCTTTTGCTCAAATTAATACAATAACCAACTTTTTAAATGGTATTGATATTTCTACAAATTATCATATAGCCACATATTTTCAAAAAGTCATCGAAGATTATTCAAATAATTTAGAAGAATTAATTAAAGCTAACGGAAAACTTACAGGTAAAAATGAAGAAGAAATTTTAAATGATTTGGATAATCTTGAACAAAACAATTCCAAAATTATTGAAGATTTCCTTGAATTTATTACATATCTTATAAATAAAAATAGTGCCCCCATATTACAATCTATTATGTCATTACCAAAAGATGAATTGGCGAATTTATCTGAATCCTTAATTAACATTACTTCACTTAAAATAAAAGTTCAAGACAAACTTGAAACTGTTGGTGGAGATGTGGATGTTGCAATTATAACAAAAGGGGATGGTTTTGTTTGGACTAAACGAAAACATTACTTTGATGCAGATTTAAATCCACAATTTTTTAATAGAAAAACTTTATTAAATAAATGAAATATAAATAAGAAATATAGTTTTTTTAGAAAAGTTTATACCTTGTGGAGTTCATATGTAATAATCATGAAAGTTGCTAAAATTGAAGGG
>CADBMS010000087.1 GCA_902795935.1 uncultured Methanobrevibacter sp. | reverse complement strand
GAGTATGCTACTATGATTGATGTTCCTTTCCGTTTATTGAAAGATTCAGTACAAGATATGGATATTTTCTCTGATAAGGTTGTATTTTCTATTGATGAAGAGAATTTTAAACTCACTGCGGAAGGTGAGTTTGGAGATGCAGATATTAATTATTTGCATGGTGAAAAAGTAGAAGAACCTGTTAAAGCAATTTATTCTTTGGATAAAATCCGTGAAATGCTTAAAGCAGATAAATTCACTGAAGTTACAACAATTTGTATTGGTGATAATTTACCATTAACACTTAAACTTGTCATGGATTCTGGAGAGGGTGAATTACGTTTCTTATTAGCTCCTAGATTAGAAGCTGAGGATTAAATCAATTTAATCTATTTTTTAAATTCTCCATATAATTTTTTTTAATATCATTTTTTTATTATAATAATATATAATCAGTAAATTAAAATGCTCTAATTATTATTAATTAAGTGAGGAATTAGTGTTGGATACATTTTTCCAGAAATTAAGGAAAATTCAGAAAAGAGAAACCAATGAAAATGGTTTAGCAAGGGTAGGTCCTGATTTTTATCCTAAAGTAGATAGTTATATTAATATGTTACGGGATAAACTGGAAAGTAATCCATTTGCTGATGAAGAGCACAGGTTACTTAAAAATACTCAGATTATAGCTTCAGATATATGTGCAAGGCGTGAACATAAAATTGCAGATATTGCAGTTAATAATATACAAAGAGCATATCTTCTATTTAAAGGTAAACAACCACAATTTGATTCTCAAGACACTACTCCATTAAATTTAACACCAGAAGAGGAGCAATTATATTTTTCTTTGATGGATACTCTTAGAGGGCACCGTACAAGCTTATTCCCATCATTAAATAATACTAATATTGATAAAAGAAAAAACAAGGACAAAACTAATTCAGATAATAATAATCAATCTTACCTTTTTGAACCACAAGAAAAAGATGTGGTAGTTGATATTTTAGATGAAACTGGAAAATCAGATAATAATGTATCAGAAAATGCAGAAGTTAAATCTTCAATAAATAAGGAAAATAGTCAAAATAATGTTGATTTTGAAACTAAAGAAGATATTGGTGCATCAGATAATGTGGTGGTTCAGGATACTAGTTCTAATGTTAAATCTGAAGTTAATCCATCAGTAGTTGGTAGGGTTGAAATAAAAAAAGAAATTAATGAACCTGGGGTTAAAGATAGTGATGGGGCGTCTGATGATGTTTATGCATCTATTTATGCTGCTGATGAATTTGTTGATTTGCCTCCAGAGGTACCAATAAAACATTATGAAACACCTAAAAATCGTAAAAAAGTTTTTAATCCTGATAAAATTTCATTTAAAACATTAATTGTTTTTGATGAGGTTCCATCTATTGTGGGTGTTGATGAAAAAATTTATGGTCCATTTTATCCACAAGATATTGTTAAAATGCCAGAGTTGAATGCGGATTTATTCAGGAAACAACGTAAGGGTCGTTTTGTTAAGATTTAATAATAAAATGACTTAGTATGAATATGTCTTGCATACTTATTAAACAAAACATATAAATACAAATTAAATTTATAAACTTATAATGTATCAATTTTCTACCCAAGAGAATAACTTTTTTTGGGATTATTAAATTATTTATTAAAAAATCCAAATTAAAAAAAATAATTATAAAAATAAAAACTTTTTTATTTATTGATATGGATTAAATTATTAGAGATATGAGAAATTAGAGGTGAATATAATGAAGATGCCTAAAGAAAGGAGAACTTATTGTCCGCACTGCAGAAAACATACAGTTCATGAGGTATTCGAATCAAAAAAGAGGAAAGCTAGTGAATTAAAATGGGGACAACGTCAATTCAGACGTGTAACTGCAGGTTACAGAGGATACCCAAGACCATTACCATCAGGTAATAAACCTGTTAGGAAATTAGATTTAAGATTAAAATGTAAAGAATGTGGGAAAACCCATATTGGTAAAAGCTTCAGAAATGGTAAAGCTGAATTTGTATCATAAATAAATTAAGGGGATTAAGTTTATGGCTTTTCAAGATACTAATGGAAATTTTTTAAAAGTTAAATGTTTAGATTGTGGGAATGAACAAATCATATTTGATAGAGCTGCTTCTAAAATACAATGCATAATTTGTGGTAAAACCTTAGTTGAACCTAGTGGTGGAAAAGCAGATATTAAATCACAAATACTAGAAGTATTACAATAAATACTTCCTACATATTATTTATAATATATTTTTATTATCTATTTTTTTAAGGATTAGGTGTTTTTCATGGTAAGAAGAAAAAATCAATGGCCTTCTGAAGGCGAATTAATAGTTGGAACCGTTCATAAAGTTTTAAACTACGGAGCATTCGCTAGTTTAGAAGAATATCAGGGGAAAGAAGCATTTATCCATATCTCTGAGGTATCATCTGGTTGGGTGAAAAATATTAGAGATTATGTCCGGGAAAATCAGAAGATTGTGGCTAGAGTATTACGTGTAAATCCTAAAAAAGGCCATGTAGATGCTTCCATGAAAAGAATCCGTGAAGATCAAAGGACTAAAAAAATTCAAGCTTGGAAAATTGAGCAAAAGGCTGAAAAATTCCTAGAATTAGCAGCTAAAAAATTAGATAAAGACTTAGATACTGCTTATGATGAAGTCGGTTATTTAATGATGGATTGTTTTGGAGATGTTTATGGGGGATTTGAAGCTTGTGCTGAAAGGGGTGAAGAAGTTCTTCTTGAAAAAGATTTCCCTCAAGATTGGGTTACAGCTATAACTGAGATTGCAACAAAGAATATTACTCCTCCAGAAGTGCAAATCACTGGTTATGTTGATATTAAATCATTTGAACCTAATGGTGTGGAAGTTATAAGAAATGCACTTAAATCTGTTGAATCTGATATTATCAAAGTGCAGTGTGTTGGTGCTCCAAGATACCGCTTTATTGTTAAATCATCTGATTATCGTGAAGCTGAAAAGATTTTAAAAGATGCTGCAGAAGAATGTATTGATATGGTTCTTGCTTCTGGTGGTGAAGGAGAATTCCATCGTGAAATTAATTAAAATATAATTTTTTTATCTTATTTTAACTTTTTTTCACACGCTTTTATTTAAAACAATCAATAAACTATTTTTTTTATTAAAATTCCTATTTTTATCATTTTTTATAAAAAATTTATAAGGTAAGAATTAATTAAAAATATATAATCAATATAAGGACAAGTAGATTCAATGAAAACGAAAATGAGGAAATGTAAATCATGTGGTGAATACACATTAAAAAATGAATGTCCTTATTGTAGAAGCGAAGTTACTGTTATTTATCCACCTAAATATTCTCCTCTAGATAAATATGGTAAATATCGTAGAATGCTTAAAGAACAATTAAAACAAGAAAAATAAAAACCAATCCTTTTTTGGGAGGATATTATAAAATGAATGAAACTATAATAAATATTCTGGAAAAACCAGAATTAGATAATCCTATATTTATAGAGGCATTACCAGGTATTGGTCATGTTGGTAAATTAGTTGCAGATCATATCATTGAAGAGTTAAATGGTACTAAGTGGGTTGAGATTTATTGTCCAGAGTTCCCACCTCAAGTTTTGGTTAATGAAGATGGTGTAATTGAACCAATGATTAATGAATTGTATTATTTAAAGGATGTTGGTGAATCTAAACAAGATTATATATTTTTAGTTGGTAATACTCAAGCATTATCTCCTGAAGGCCAATATGGACTTTGTAGCCAAATATTGGATTTGGTTGAAGATTATAATATTAGTAAAATTTTCACATTAGGAGGGCTTGCTACAGGTCAGCCAGTAGAATCTGCTAAAGTTTTTGGTAGTGTTACAGATATTGAACTTATCGATGAATTAAAAGACATTGGAGTCACAATACGTTCAGCAGATGGGGGCATAATTGGAGCATCTGGTCTACTATTAGGACTAGGCAAACTCCGAGGTATTGATGGAGTATGCCTAATGGGTGAAACACCAGGATACTTCATAGATGCAGAAGCAGCAGAAGCACTACTACTAATCCTACTAAAACTAACAGACCTAGTAGTCGATATAGAAAAACTAGAAGAAAGAGCAGAAGAAACACGCAAAATGATTACAAAAGCCCAACAAATGGAACAAGAAATGATGCAAAGAACAAATATGTCGCCAGCAGAAGACGATTTAAGATACATAGGATAAACACAAATAAAAATCCTATTATATTTTTTTTACCAAAAATTAAAAAATAAGTTATTATCTAAATAATAAGAAATTTAATTATTTTTTTAAAAAAATACAAGTCTATAAAATTTTATAGGTTTTTTTTTGAATGTTTGAAGTTATTTGTCTATTAATTTTTGTTAATTTTCTTTTATTTTAGAAAATATTTATTTAAAATAGTTAATTAGTTTAATTAGTAAGGGCAGATAATATTTTATAATAAATAAATACAAATCTGCCCTTAATAGTGCTATAAATTTTATACAAGTTAAACTTTTGATTTTGATGATGGTAAAATTAATCGTGAAAAAATTATTTCAGAACGATTAAATAAACCATCTAAAATTGAAAATGCCAATAATAAACTATTTTTGGATGAAAATAATCTGTTTTCATATGTTAATCCAGTTTGTCCTGTTTATGAAACTCATAAAATTATTAAAAAAGGAATAATAATTAAAAATAAATAAAAAATTAAAAAAAAAACAACTAAATCTAAAGAACAACAATATTAATGCAAAAAATGTCTAAAAAAATTTGGAATATACAACAATCCATTAATTGGAAAACATAAGTAATTTTTACAAGAAATAATTGATAAAATTCCTGATTTAATGAAAATTGGATATCAATCACTTCCCAAAATAAGCTAATATTTCCAAATATTCCTTGGAATGACTGTATCTCATCAAACAATCAAGAATTGGTCTGATAAAAAT
>CADBMS010000086.1 GCA_902795935.1 uncultured Methanobrevibacter sp. | reverse complement strand
AATAAGGAAACAAAACTCAAAAACACAATCTACAACATATACCAAACAACACAAAAATAAAAAAATAGGATTTCTACAAAGCCTAAATTTATTTATAATCTTTTTTTTTTAAACTTAAATCAGTATAATAGTTTTAATATCTTAATTTTTAAAAATCAGATTTTTTTATAAAAATAATCTTTAATATTCAACCTCCAGGGATGTATTTGTGGGAGTTAAACATCTGCCTGGAGGTGATATTATGGCCTCATGTTAGATGATGTATGGGCAATATAATGTTTGGGTGTTATACTTTATATACTTTGAGGTTTTAAAAACGCGTTATACGTCCTTTAAATCAATTAATTCTCCCTTAAATTCGTTATTTTTATTTTAATTTTTCGACTATTTTTTTTAAAAAACCCTTTCAATAACTAAGGCGAGGTGGTCCTTTTCATATGGTTCCAACTTAATGTTTTCTACTATGCTAAATCCATGAGTTTTCAATTTTGACATTTCTTCCATAAAAATTTTAGGGGGTTGTTTGGTAACATCAATACTTCTAGCTTTAATCATTAGTATGCCTTGACCAAATTTTTTTAAAAATAAATTCATATTGTCCATAAACAATTCACTTTGTTGAGGTTGTGCAACATCACAATATATGAAGTCAACTTCTTCAATAATATTTTGATATTTTTTAGGTTGTGTAGCATCACATAATATGGGAACCATATTATTACGACTATCACAAACATGTAATAAATCTCTCATCATTCTTGGTGAAAATTCTACGCAATATACTAGTCCTTCAGGAACCATATCTGATATATGTGAAGGTGTAGTCCCTGAAGAAGCACCTAAATATAATATTTTTGAATCAGATTTAATTTTCAATTCAGTTAAACCATTTTTTATTGCAGCAGATAACTTAGACCTACGAGGATCCCAAATACGATATTCAATACCTTCATACTCTATTAATTTTTCATTATAAACCTTAATATTTGGAGTTAAATTTGGGGTAACTATGGATTGTTCCATAATTCCAGTATTAATTATTCCATCAATTTTTTTCATAATTATAACTCCTTATAGTCTCCTATTTCTATTTTTTTTATTTTTGTTTCGCTTTTTTGTTTTATGTTTATATTTATTTTTTTTTCTAATTTTTTGTTTTTTATTAAATGATTTGCTGCTATGTTTGGGGAATGGATTTTCTTTTTCTATAGTTTCAACACGTTTAAGATATGTTTCTTTTATAGTGTTATCATATTTTCCAGAATAAACATCTTTACGAACGGCTAAGCTTATTTTTGCAGCAAGAACCCTTGCAAGTTTTCCACGAATCCACCATTTGGCACTACGGATATCTGGATGTTGGTAGATAAGACCATGTTTTGGTGGCCTTTCCCCAGTTGTTAAATGTCTAAATAAAGCTTTTTCAGCACCCATTATTTGTATGGTGCTTGAAGGATAAGTTGCCATACGATTTAAACTACCAACATGTGCAATTAATTTCGCACCTAACGATGGTCCAGCAATATTTTTAAGATTAGGTGCAATTTTGTCCATTTTATTTTCAATATAAATTTCAATTTCCTGGCGAGATTTTTGTAATGATTGAATAGATTTGGCTAAATTTTGTATAATTAATAAATCTTCTTTACTAATATCTGCACCAATACTCTCAGTAATATCAAAATTATATGTCGTTAAATTTTCTTTAAAAATAGTGTCTCTATGGCCATTATCTGCAATTAGTGTTGTATAAATTTCATGATTATGAATAGTATTCAGTTCTGGAAAGTGAATTGAGTACCATTCACGTAAACGAGCAATAAGTTTGGATATGCTTTCATCTAATTCATCTAAGGAATTAATTGATTGAATTAATAATTTATCCGCTGCTTTTGATGATTCACGTAACTGTTGGCTAGTTAAATCCATTAAAATATTATGAATTCTTGCATTAAACTCTTCAGGTTTTTTAATAAATCCAATTTCACAGAATATTGAAGTTAAATTAGAACGTAAATGTTTACCAATATCATTTGTTTTTTCAAATTCAAATTTTTCATAATTTTTTAAGTGGTTATATTTATTAGGATGATTTTGTGTTTCAATAACAATATTATCAAATTTTTTACTAATGCGATTTAAAAGAGTTTCTTCTTCAATTGATAACAAACCGTCTTTTGATTCAAGTATTCTTTTTGTAACTTTACTTGCAGGATATAATTCATAATCTAAAATGGTCAAATCTTCGTTAAAAGCTATGTGTCCTGCTATACAACTACTAATATAACTTTTCATAAACTACTATTTGCTATGATATTATTTAAATCATTTAAGTTTCATATAATTAAGTTAATTAATATGATGTTTCTAAAATATTATTATTATTTTCTAAAAAGATTTCAATTAACATATTTCACTAATAACTGAGGTTAAATAAATGTTAAATATAGAATTATGTGGCATTAAACTTAGAAATCCCACTATGGTGGCTGCGGGGATTATGGGTAGTATGGCATCTTCATTAAATTGGATATATGATTCGGGTGCAGGTGCAATAGTTACTAAATCATTTTCTAAAGAACCTAATAAAGGATATTCAAATCCAACATCTGTTGGAGTAACTGGGGGAATAATAAATGCAATAGGATTATCTAACCCTGGAGTAGAAATTATTAAGAAGGAATTGAATTTAATTAAAAAAGAAATCCCAAAAGTAGCTTCAATATATGGTGCTTCGCCTGATGATTTTGCATACACTGCAAAAGAAGTAGAAGATTTAGTGGATATGATAGAATTAAATGTTTCATGTCCGCATGCAATGGATGGCTGTGGTGCAGCTATAGGTCAAGATCCGGATTTAACATTTAAAATAGTCAGGGCTGTTAAAAATGAAGTATCAATACCGGTATTGGTAAAACTCACACCTAATGTTACAAGTATAATTGATATTGCATTAAGTGCTGAAAAAGCAGAATGTGATGGAATAACTTTAATTAATTCATTAGGTCCTGGTATGAAAATAGATACTGAAACTGCAACTCCAATCCTAAAAAATAAGGTTGGTGGGATGTCAGGACCTGCTATAAAACCAATAGCTATACGTTGTGTATATGATGTATCTCAAGTAGTCGATGTTCCAGTTATGGGAGTTGGTGGGATAAGTGATTATTTAGATGTTGTTGAATTTTTATATGCTGGAGCAAGTGCAGTTCAAATAGGCACTGCTTTAATGGATAAAGGACCTCAAATTTTTAATGAAATTTCTATTAATCTTGAAAATTTTATGAAAATTCATGATTTTAAATCAATTGATGAAATGGTTGGTTTAACTCATAGGGTCTAGAGGAGAGTTTAGCATGCATGTTCCAAAAGTTTTAAAAATAAAAAAAATATTAACTGAGTCTAAATCAGTTAAAACATTCATATTTGATTGGAATTTTAATGATTCTCTTTTAAAACCAGAACCTGGTCAATTTATGATGATATGGAATTTTGAAGATGAAAAACCAATGTCTATATCAAAAATTGATTTTGAAAATAATGAAATTGGAATTTCAATTAAAAATATTGGTTCGTTTACTAATGCACTTCATCAATTAAACAATGGTGATAAAGTAGGGATACGTGGTCCATATGGGCATGGATTTGAATTCAATGATTTTAAAAAAATATTAGCTATTGGTGGTGGGATAGGCATGGCACCTATAGCTTCTTTCACTGAATTTGCTATTAAAAATAATTTAGATGTTGATGTTATTAGTGCAGCTACGACTTCTAATGAGTTATTATATGAAGATAGGTTAAATGATGCTGGAGCAAATGTATTTACATGTACTGATGATGGGTCTTGTGGTTTTAAAGGTTTTGCAACACATCGTATGGAAGATTTGCTACAAAATAATGTTTATGATTTAATTGTTACTTGTGGTCCTGAAATAATGATGAAAGGTGTTGTTGAACTTGCAAATAAACATAATATCTCAGTTCAAATATCTATGGAACGTTGGATGAAATGTGCGTTAGGTGTTTGTGGTCAATGTTGTGTTGATGATTCTGGTTGGAGAATATGTAAAGAGGGTCCTGTTTTTTGGGCAGATGATTTGAATAATATTAAAGAATTTGCTAAATATAAGCGTGATTCTTCAGGTATACGTAATTATTATTAATAATTATTTTGGTGATTTAATGCCATCATATTTAAAGGAATATATAAATCCGTTCAGCATTTTAATTCTTACTTTAATTATAGCTTCATTAGTTGTTATTTCTCCTGTTTTTAGTATGCTATTTTTAGCAGCAATCATTGCTTATTGTGCAAATCCTGTTTATACTAAAATAGGGAAACATTGTCGTTATGATTCTGTTTCCATTACTATAACTTTATTTATTTTCATAATTCCGTTAATAGCTTTATTTGTTGTTACTATATTCGCTATCGTTGATTCTGTTCCACCAATTGTAGATTGGTTAAGTACTTTTGATCAGAGCATACTTTCTAGTAGAATTAATGATATTGATTTGCCTTTTATTAATAATATTAATATTTCTACAGCATATTT
>CADBMS010000085.1 GCA_902795935.1 uncultured Methanobrevibacter sp. | reverse complement strand
CAGCGTAATTATGTTTTTAATTGTCAGGAATAGTTTGCGGTATTTGAACTATAAAAATACTACCATTATCCACTTCACTTTGAACACTAATCTTACCACCCATTAATTCAACTAAATTCTTAGTAATAGCAAGTCCTAATCCTGCACCAGATATAGTTGAATTTTTATCATTTGAAGATCTTTCAAACATAGTAAATATTTTTTCTATTTGTTTTTCACCAATACCTTTTCCAGTATCTGAAACTCTAATTACTAGTATACATTTATCATCTTCTATTGTTGAACGTACACTTAATTCTATTTTTCCTTTATTTGTATATTTAATAGCGTTAGATAATAAATTGTGAACAATAGACATTACTCTCTTTTTATCACCTATTAACTTACCCGGAAGATCTGTAGAAGTATTAAATAAAAACTCGATATTTTTATCACCTATCTTCTCTCCATCATCCTTTATTACTTCCATAATGGCTTCATTAAAATTATAAACATCTTCATTTAACTTTAATGTATTAGCTTGCATATCACTTACATCAATAAAATTATCAACCATTTCTAATAGCTTTTGTGAAGAACTTAATATATAATCAGCATTTTCATAAATAATAGCGTTACCTTCATCTCGCCTTTTCTTTATATCTTCAGAAAACCCCACAATTGTATTTAATGGTTGCCTTATTTCCTTAGAAACACTTGCTAAAAAATCCTCTTGAGCCCTATTTCCTTTTTCAGCTTCATTTTTAGCAATCTCCAACTCATCAATTGCTTTAACATCAGGGTTTTGAATAGTAAAGAATAAAACCATTAAACAAAATGTTTCTAATACAGAAAATAAGGTATAGTGATGATCAACATTCGTTAATATTTGTGCTAAAAGTGACATTATAATGACCAATAATGGTGAAATATATTTAATAAATGGTACATTATACTTTCGTCTTCCATAAACAATAAACAACGGCATAAGAATAAAATCTGCAATTACACCATATAAAAGTAAAACAAAAGTTGCAGGACCTGTCGAATACATTCCCGTCTGATCATTCACAACAACCATCGGTAAAATAAAAGCAAATATCATAAAAAATAGAGTAACAAATGATATAACTTTAAAATATTTTTTAAACAAAAAACTAAGTTCATTATTTAAAGATATCGCAATAATAAATATTAAAAAGACATAATTAACCGACAATAATAAACCTAGATATATTCTACAAATAATTATCGCAATAATACTATCTTTTCCTAGAAAAGCAATAGATAATCCACAAAACAATTCAAAGATAGATGAAATCATATTTATATCTATTAAATAACCAAATATCTTCAACTCTAAGGAATTAATTCTCTTTTTACTATGAAATATTAGACATAAAAAAACAGCATAAATAACACTTAAAACCAACATATCAAAACCATAAGAATTACTAAATGGCCCGTTAGGATTCATAAGCACCGCTCCTTTTTTATTCTTACATTAATTTTAACTTAATACTCCAAAAAAATCTAGTTGAATTGAAAAAAATCAAAAAATATGATATAATATGGTAACTATTGGGGGGGAATTAGTGTGAGTTATCAAAGAAAAATACCATTAAATCCAAAAGAATTACGTAAATTAATAGATTTAGATAAAAAAGATTGGGAAAATAAACAAAATACCAACTGTTATGCTTATGCTTTAGGTCTAGATGTTAATATTCCTAAAGCATTTGAACCAGGTGAAATAGGACATTCCAAAACAGATTTAAGAAATTACAATTCTTTTACATATGAACTATTATTAGATAATATCTTTACTGACTTAGAAGCATTAGATATTGCCTATCGAGAAATTGATCCCATAGAAGAAATAGCACCAGATGAATGGAAAATTGCTTTATTTACCACAAGAAATGGTGAGTATATAGATGATTTTCATTTCATGCGAGAACATAAAGATGGTATTTGGTATCATAAAAATGGAACAAGAATATATAATAAAACCAATTTATTATTTCCAATTAAAAATCCAAAAACTGTTTACTTACCAGGAAGAGAATATGAAAAATGTTTATCCTTAAGACTAAAATAAAATCACTTTTAATAAGTGATTTTATTCTTTTATATATTGTTTTTCTTTTTCTTCTGAACTAATAAATTTAAATTCCCCATTCACAATCTCCCATGAAGAATTCAAAAAGCTAGCCACTTCATCTATCTTTTCACTACGTAATCTTCCAATAAATTGAACATCAATTGAATTCATTAAAGCCTCATAATATGGTTGCATAGGTTCAATATCTGCATTTAATTCTTTTAATTCCAATAACTCTTCTAACTTATCAAGTTGTTGGCTTTTATTTGTTGAACTATTTGAAGAACTTTCAACCAAATCTTTAGAAGCTCCAAATATTTCTTCATCAAAATTTCTATCATTCACAACATAATTCTTTATTTGATAATAAGCTTGAACATCCCCTACTAATAAATCATCGATTAATTGTACTAATTTAGGTATATTTACTATATCAAATTGGTAATAATAAACTCCCTCTGTATTATCTTCAATTTTTATTTCTTCAATATTTTCAAATACTTCACCAGCCTCAGGAATAGCATTAAAACCAGTGCTCATCATTTTTCCTTTTCTTTTAAAACTACATTTCCTAGCAATTTCTTCTTTAATTAATTGGATTTGCTCTGGATTAAAAGTAATTAAATATTTTTCTACAAAAGAATCTTTGATTTCATAATAATACATATGACACCTCCTGTTATTTAATTCTGCTAATTGGTGCAAGAAAGGAGATTTGAACTCCCACGGACTTTCGTCCACTACCACCTCAAGGTAGCGTGTCTACCATTCCGCCATTCTTGCACTCTTATGTGGTGCTGGAAATAGGAATCGAACCTACGACCTT
>CADBMS010000084.1 GCA_902795935.1 uncultured Methanobrevibacter sp. | reverse complement strand
GAATATAATTTTATTAATCTAATAAATTATTCACATAGTTATCGGGCAGTTATTGTTGATGATAATAATGCATTTAATAAATATTATTCTCAGAATATTCCTATTAGGGATAATTGTTATGGTGGTGCGATTTATTCTGAGGGTAATTCTCTTGTGATTCGTGATTGTAAATTTGAAAATAATCGTGCTTCTTTAGGTGGTGCAATTTATGCTAATTGTGAAAAGTTATTTGTAGATAATGTTGATTTTATTAACAATCAAGCTTATTGTGGTGCAGCCATTTATTTAAATGATGTTAATGCATCTGTTTTTAATTCAAGGTTTTTAAATAATAATGTAACTTCATGGGGTTCTGCTATTTTTCAAAAAAGTGGTAATGTGAAATGTATTAATTATACTTTATTTAATAATTCAGCAAAAGATAATTCATCACTTTTTTTATTGGGTTATTGGGAATTTTTAAAAGTTAATTTAACTTATTATAATTCATTATTTGATTTTAATGAAGATCTTCTCCCAGTTTTTGGTGTTGAAAATATTTATAATAATACTTATGAGTTAATGATTAAATTTCCATATTGTAAACCCTCTCTTTTCGTGCAGAGGAATGAAGTGGTGAATAAGTCATTTTGTTTAAAGATTGATGATAAAGTTTATAATTTAACTGTTAATGAGGATAGATTTGTTATTTTAAAGTTTAATTCAACATTAAAAAATGTTACTTTAGTATTCTTCAATCCGATTACTAATGGGAATTATCAGTATTCGGTTGATCTTTGTAATGATTCATTTTATAGTTTGCAAAAATTAATTGATTCTCATTCGGTAATTAATTTAACTAAGGATTATCAATTTTATGATGGAAACTTGTGGATTGAAATTAATAAGCCTATTATAATTAATGGTAATGGTCATAAGATTAATGGTATGGGTAAATCAAGAATTTTTAATATATTGTCAGATAATGTTGTAATTAATAATGTTACATTTATTAATGCTAATTTTTCCTTAAATCCTTATGATATATCCTGGTATGATTTTTCACCAAGTTTTATTGTGGGTAGAATTGATTATAATAAAGTTTATTATAATTCTGGTAATTTTATTGATGGTGGAGATAATGGCTTTTATTTATCGTATTATGGTGGTGCAATTAATTGTGATGCTGATAATTTAAAAGTAATTAATTCTACTTTTATTAATAATTATGCACCTTCTGGTGGGGCGATATTTGTTTCAGGACGTAATGTAGAGTTGATTAATTTATCATTTATTAATAATACTGCTGGTCTTGGTGGTGCTATTTGTAATTATGGCCAAACAAAGGTTTTAAATTCATATTTTAATTTAAATAGAGCTAAATATAGTGGAAATCTTTATAGTGGTGGAAATATTATTGTCCAAAATTCTATATTTGATAATTCTTCTTGGACTGTATCTTTTAAAGGAACATGGCAAATAGATGATATGAATTCAACATATTACAATTCATTTTTAAAATTTCCAGTAATTTATGATTTTAAAGTTATTTTAAACCATCTTCATGATGATTATTATAATTTAAAAATAACATTTGATACATTTCCTCATCAGTACACTAATCCTAGTTATTTTATAAATAAAAAATTTTGTTTAAATATTGATGGTAATGTTTATAATTTACAAACTAATGATAATTCTCAAGCAGAGATTAATTTAAAATTATCTGTTGGTAATCATAGTATTGAAATTTATAATCCTATTACAAAATTAAATATTTTAAAATCATTTAATGTAACTAATATTGTTGATAATGAAACTGATCCTGTTGACACAGTTAAAAAAATATCTCTTGTAATTGTTGCTAAAAATAAAGTATTCAATAAAAAATTGAAAACTAAATTATATCCAGTTGTTTTAAAAAGTAAAAATGGTAAAGTATTGAAGAATGCTTTTGTTACTTTGAAGATTAAGGGTAAGTTATTTAAGGCAAAAACTAATAGTAAAGGTAAAGCAACTTTCAAAATTACTAAATTTAATAAGAAATGTAATTTTAAAGGTGTTGTTAAGTTTGATGGGAACGAAAAGTATAATAAGTTTAGTAAAAAGGTTAAGATAGTTATTAAATAATAT
>CADBMS010000083.1 GCA_902795935.1 uncultured Methanobrevibacter sp. | reverse complement strand
GGAAGATATAAAGTTCGTATGAAGGCTATTAGTATAGTACTTATGATATTTGTTAGTTTAATTTGTATAATTCATTTATTAAATTTCACACCTTCAAAAATAATATTCAACATTGTTTTAGTGATTATTTTCTATTTAATGGTTTGGAATATCAATAATTTGTTTTATAGAATCATATTTCTAAATATGTTATCTTTATTTCTTTCATTAATGCAAATTCCATTAGGTTTAGCACTTTCTTTAAAAATACTGTGGACTTTAGCTGCAATTATGATGTGTGCTATTTTAAATTTTGTCATAATGCCTTATTCTCTTGAAAAAGAATCTAAAATAAATATGAAACTATATGGAAAAACAAATAATATGTTTATCAATTTAATCAAAGAGAAATGTTTAGGAAATGATATTAGTGCTAAGTATCCATTATTAGTTACAACTAATCTTTTAAGTGATAATATTGAAAATAATGAAAATGCACATCGAATTCAAAAACAAGTTAATGAATTATCTAATGCTATTTTAAATTATCTAAACATTATTACGCTCACTGATAACATGAAAGAGGATATTATAAAAATAATATCTGGAAAAGAAGTAAATATTAATAAAATTGAAGATATTAAGGATAAATTTCTTTTAACTTCAATTAAATATCTTATAGATTTAAATAAACAAGATCAATCATAATAAATCCATTATTCTTTTTTATCCTTTTTATCTTTAAATATTTCTGCAATTCCTGCAACAGAACCTAAAACACCATTTGAGTCTAATGGTAAAAATATCTTAGAAGCTTTACCATCAGCAATTTTTTCTAAGGATTCTAAATATTTTATAGCTATTAAGCCATCATCAGGATTTCCATCATGAATTGAAGCATATACTTTTTCAATAGCTATCGATTCACCTTCAGCCCTTAAAATAGATGCTTGTTTATCTGCTTCAGCTATTTTTAAGAGAGATTCGGCTTTACCTTCAGCTTCAAGGATTGCTGCTTGTTTGTCTCCTTCAGATTTTTTAATTTCAGATTGTTTGTATCCTTCAGCTTCAAGGATAGATGCTCTTTTAAATCTTTCAGCTTTCATTTGTTTACTCATTGCTTCAACAATATCTTGTGGGGGTTCGATTTTTTGTATTTCGACACGCACTACTTTACTTCCCCATTTATCTGTTGCAACATCTAATACTTCACGTAATTGGGTATTTATCATTTCACGTGAAGTTAAAGTTTCATCAAGCTCCAAATCACCAATAATGTTCCTTAAATTTGTTTGTGCAAGTTTTGTAATAGCATGGTAAAAATTAACCACATTATAAGTTGCATTAAATGCATCAACAACTTCATAAAAGATTACACAATCTACAACAACAACAGTATTATCTTTTGTAATAACTTCTTGGGGTGGCACATCTACAACTTGTTCTCTTAAATCTACTTTAACCATTTTTTCAATAAAAGGAATTAGAATAACAACACCACTTGATACAGTACGACTATATTTTCCTAATCTTTCAATAACTCCCTTTTCATAAGGTCTTAAAATTTTAACGGATTTTATTCCAATAATAATTAAAATAATAAATATTAGAATGTATATAATCATTTAATGTCTCCTTATTTAGTTTTTTTTAATAATTAATTTAATACTATCAATTCCAACTACTTTAACACTATCATTTATATTAAAGTAATCTTCACTATATGCTGACCATTCTTCCCCTAGAACGTTTATTATATAATTATTTTCATCCAATTTTTGAATAATTTTAGCATTTTTTCCAATTAATCGTTCTGATGCTACTTTTTTACGTGGTTCCGGGGTAATTCTATCTGCAAATTTTCTTGTTGATAAAAGTAAAATTAAAGATATAATTATAAATGCAGTAAATTGAATATAAATATTGAATCCAAAATAGTTTAAAATGGTTGCAACTAATGAACCTACTCCAAACCATATTAAAAAGAAACTAGAACTTATCAACTCAAGTATAATGAATAAAACAGATAAGAATATCCAAATAATAATGTTCATATTAATCAACTTCAATTTTATAATTATATTACAATAATATATATGTTATTTAATTTAAAGATATTTCATATTGTAATCTTAATAATGTGAGTAAATATTCATTTTTGCTGTTGTTAATGTCAATATTTTATAATAATATTTATATGGTAGTTAATAAATAATGAGAGTTTATAAAAATAGAAAATAGTTATTTTTAAAAATATTTTTACTACGCAATTTTTTAAAAAATAATTATAAAAATAGGTATTGTATTTTCTAAAAACTTAAAAAATAAATTATTATGGAAAATGAGAATATAAAATATTCAAAGCTTTTCTCAAATATCACTTAATATATAAACGCCTTATTTTTTATTAGAATACATTAAATTTCTATTTTTTCATAATGTTATGCTGTAACATTATGGGATATATAATAATTGTTATAAAATAACTAATAAGTGTAAAACAACTATCAATTATTTATAGATATATATTAGAGAACATTAGTAACCAATACAATAAATAAATAAGAAAATATATTCTAGTGTCATGATTTAATTAATATAACAATTTATTGAGATAAGAATAATGACTGCAAATAAAAATAATGTAAATTTAATTATTGGAGATCCTAAAAAAGCAATACGTAAATTATCTGTTCCTATGATGGTATCAATGTTATTAATTATGACATATAACTTAGCAGATAGTATATGGGTTGCAGGATTAGGTGTTGATGCATTAGCAGCACTTGGATTTATAACTCCTTTATTTTTGATAATTATTGGACTTGGAAATGGGATAGGTTCGGGAGCTAATTCATTTATTGCAAGAAGTATAGGTGCAAAAAATAAGAAACAAGCAGATAACACTGCGCTGCATGCAATAGTCTTGACAATAATATTATCAATAGTTACTCCACTTTTAATGTTACCATTACTTAAGAACATACTTTTAATAATGGGTGCTGGAACAGCAATAGATTTAGCACTAGATTATGGATATATAACATTCATATTCATTTTTGTATTCCTTTTTTCAGGAGTAGCATCAAGTATTCTAAGATCTGAAGGTGATGTAAATCGTGTAATGTATGCAATGGCCATTACTGCAATATTAAATACTGTAATTGATCCAATTTTTATTTATACCTTTAATTTAGGAATTTCTGGAGCAGCATGGGCTACAGTAGTCTCAGCAGCAATATCTTGTTTAGTAATGATTTATTGGATGTGGTTTAAAAAAGACACTTATCTTGATTTATCACCAAAAGCATTCAAATATAAATTTAATATTGTGATAGAAATACTAAAAGTTGCAATACCTTCAACAGCAGAAAGTTTAGTAATGTCTCTTTTATCTATAATAATGAATTCATTATTAGTAATTGTCGCAGGAACTACTGCAGTAGCAGTATATACATCTGGATGGAGAATAGTTAGTTTAGCACTTATACCTCATATGGGATTAGGAACAGCATTACTCACTGTTGCAGGTGCAGCATATGGTGCAAAAAACTATAAAAAATTATCCATTGCATTCAATTATGTAATAAAAATGGGATTATTAATGTCAGTAATAATGTCAATAATAATATATATATTTGCACCACAATTAACATTAATATTCAGCTACTCATCAGAAAGTGCATCATTAGCTCCAAAATTAACAGCATTCCTAAAAACAATATCATTATATGTACTAACATTGCCTATAGGGGTGATAGCTTCAAGTACATTTCAAGGTTTAGGAAAAGGATTCTCAGCATTAACAATAACATTTGTAAGACAAATATTTGGAACAGTAATGGTTGCATATATATTAGGAATAATCTTAAACTTTGGAGAAGTAGGGGTGTGGTGGGGAACTGTACTTGGTGGTGGATTAGGATGTATATTGGGGGGATTATGGGTAAAACTGCATATAAAATCTTTAAATAAAAAAATCATCATAAAACATTAATTAATTATTTTAGAATACTTGACTATTTTATTATTTATCTTTTAATTTTTGAGCAGTTGACCAGGAATGCCTAACAAAATCGGGTAACTCTTCATAAGAGAACTTATTTAAAAAAGCTTTAGTTTTGGGATCACTAGGATAACCTGAACCTATTGGTCCTAACTTTTTATATTTTCGTGTAAGTTTTTCTATTTCAATATCTCTTTCAACTTTGGCTATAATTGATGCAGCAGCAACAGGAATATAGTTATCATCTGCTTTATGCTCAGAAGTTATATTTAATTCATGTCCAAGCACATCTTTTATACTATTTGTT
>CADBMS010000082.1 GCA_902795935.1 uncultured Methanobrevibacter sp. | reverse complement strand
TAATTCCTATTTGGTAGTTGTTGTAGCTGTAATATCCTTTGTCGAAGATTAGTATGTCTTTTTTTTTGTTAATTCGTCTTTTTTGGAGCGTTTCTAATATTTCATCAAAAATCTTAGAATCGTGTGGCACCCGAGAATGGATTAAAATAGCAACCGTCTTCATATTATCGTAATCAATGACAAACAGTTGCTTTAAATGCGATATAAATCCTTTAGAATATGAATAATCCCATTTTAAATCAAGTGCTTTTAGTTGTTCTTTTATCTTCTTATTTCGCCTAAAATTAAAATCCAAATCAATAGAGATAGCATCAACAATAAAAGTCTTCCTTACCCTTCTTTTTACACTATTACTTTGGTTTAAGATGCTATTTAGCACTTTACTTGGTTTTTCAGGCCCTTGTGTTGAAAAAATTTTTATAAACTTGATTGGCACTTAAAACTTCAGAAATATTAAAGTATTTACGAAGCCTTTCTTTATTTTCAAGCCCATTTAGAATAAATTTTGTATCTAAACCAAAGAACATACTAATAAATATAATTTTAAACGCAAATATTTGATTATTTAAGTTTTTAAAACCACATGAAGACAATATTTCTTTGGTTTTTCGAGAATCCATAATTTTAAATATTTCTTTCAAAATGTAATTCGGGTCTTTAATATCTAAATTTAATCCGTGATTCATTTATATCCACAAATAAAGATATGTAACACACAATACTTAAATTTAACAATATTACTTACCCATTTTTAATAATAAAAATAATAAAAATGTATTTTTACAAACACACCCCGTTTAACACTAAAAGAAACAAAAATACAAAAAATTAGACTGAATTTATAATAAAAAAATTCAGGCACCCCCATATATTATAAATTTTTTAGAACATATAATATACTAGATTCATAATAGTTCATTCAGCAAGAATTTTTTTTATAACTGTCTATGTGTTTATTGGATTTTCCATCCTTTTAAGTCTTTAAAAGTCATATCAACATTAAGAGGGGTTAAACTTGGACATTTTTCAACAATCAAGGCATGTCCATCACTACCCCCACCATATTCTTGAACAAGACTTGACGTAATCATAATTAAATCATCAGTTTCTTGATTTTCATCTAAAGGATAGTTAAATATTTCTGCTTTTTCTTTATTAGTGTTATCAATAACTTTTTTATCAAGCATCCTACTTGATAAATGTGTTATCTTAACATCCTCCGATTCATAATTTGATGGCACATTTAAATTAAATAAATCAACACCCTCAGGAAACCCTTCATCAATTATCTTTAAAACAAGATTATGCAAAACCTTCTTTGTCAAGGTGAAATCATAATCCATATACCATTCACCATGTTTATCTTGTTTAAAAGAAGTTTTAGGATCCATAAAAAGAGAAACTGCAATAGCAGGAATACCTAAACTAACCGCTTCTAAGGCAGCGCAAACAGTACCTGAAGACGTAATATCACAACTAATATTAACACCCGCATTAATTCCAGTTATAACCAAATCCGGTTTTTCATCCATAACATAATCCACACCAACAGTTACACAATCAGCAGGACTACCTGAAACAGAATACGCCAAACTCCCATCCTCAAGTTCACAAGACTCTAAACTTAAATGTTTAAATAATGATATACGGCGACCCACACTACTATTATTTTTATCTGGAGCTACTACAGTAACATTAGCCAAATCTTCAACAGCTTGCTTTGCAGCTAGTATTCCAGGTGCATTAACTCCATCATCATTAGATATTAAAATATTCATAAAATATCAAATCCCTTAAAAAATCCGTGTTGTTTTTTTTAAAATTATTTTATTATATTCTTCAATATTGAATTATATTTTTAAGATTATAACTCTTAAATATCTGATTTTATATTTTATCTTTTACTTTTTGGTTCTGTTTATAGTGCCCCAAATGTATTAATTCTAAAAAAATAAATAAAAATTATAAAATATGTAATTTTTAGGTTCAATATATTTTTTTTAAATGATATTGTTCATATTTTAAGAAAAAATTTATATTAATTTTAATTTTAATTATCAAAATATTTATTTAGTATAAAAAACATAATATAGTTACATTACTCAAATGTGTTAAACTGGAGTTAGTCATAAAGTAAATATTAAATAGTATGGTTATGCATTTTTCTTATCTGAAGTGGATATTGGCATGATAAAAATATAAAATCAAATTATGCACCCATATATAATATTTCAAAAAAATGATTAACTCCATTAATAATAACAATCAATTTTCACAAAATAAAAAATTGGCTTTGTAGAAAACCTTTTTTCTTCGATTCTGTAAAATTTTATAGGCTTAGTTTATTTTTCAATGTTTTTTGTCCTATTTTTTCAGTTAGTAGTGTAGGAATGTTAGTATTCCTTGTTTGGTTTTGTATGTTTTCTTTATTTTTTCTGCTGTGCTTGTCTATAGTAATTTTCTACTTGTTTGATGTTTTTTCTATATTTTCATCACCTACGTATTGTATATATTGTTTTAAATGATTTATGATATGTTATCTTATAAAATCTTTTAATACTACCTGTATGGCAGTATAATTTTGTAAATATTGTTTAAATTCGTTTATTGCATCATTACTTGAATTGTCTAAAACAATTTTTTAATAATTGTGCATTGTCGTAAATTACTTGTTTTCCTTTTTATTTAACTTATTTTTTCTACAATAAGTTTTTATTTTATTATTTATTGTTTTAAACAAATGAAAAATACATAATTTATGTTTTACTCTCAATTCATCTGAATATTACGATACGGGTGGAATAAATCTGTTGTTAAGTAAATAAATGGTTTATTTTTGGTACTTTCTTTTATGAATTTTTTAGTATTTTCGGGTATTCTGCGACGTATAATATTTTATGCAACTGGAACATTGAGTATTGAATTATATAAAGTTAATCTGTAGTGTTTTGTGCCATTAAACCTTAAAAATTGCTCATTATACAAATAATAACATGAATAATCGAATTTTTCATTTTTTATTTTTTCCGTATGATTTTTATTAGACCAATTCTTGATTGTTTGATGAGATACAGTTATTCCAATGAATATTTGGAAATATTCTCTTATTTTGCGAAGGGATTGATATCCAATTTTCATTACACTGGAAATTTTATCAATTATTTCTTGTAAAAATTGTTTATGCTTTCCAATTAATGGATTGTTGTATATTCCAAATTTTTTTTCACATTTTTTTACATTGATATTAAAGTAATTAACTATTTTTTAACAAACATTTACAAAAACAAGAGAAAATTAACAAGAATAAACAACAATAATAAAAAAACAACTGCAAAAATTAAATTCAAAAAAACTATAAAATTTTACAGACTCAAAAAATTTAAAAAAAATTGTGTTCTATATAATAAACATTTCTATTTTATTCGTGTTAGTATTATTTATATAGTTGTTATTAAAAATAATTATGTAGTTAATTAAAAATTATAACTATTTTATTAAATAAATTTAGTTATAATTATATAAAAAAATTAAAATTATATATTATATCTAATTTATACTCTATAATTTTAGATATTAGTTATTATTAAACATTATTTTTATAAATGAGTAATAATAATTAAATAATTTTAATTAAAATTAACTTATAATTTAGAGGAGGGAAATCATGCCAGTATCCATTTCAGATATGAAAGCATTAAATAATGAAAACACATTTGAAAAATATAAAATTGAAGATTTATCTAAAGAAACTTTTAATATGTATATTAGGAGAATTAAATCAAAGTATGAATTATGGGATAAAAAATTTGATATTAGGGAATTATGTGAACAAGAAGGTTTATTAATAAAAAATGAGCTAACTAAATCTGCAATATTTTTATTTGGGGGAGATTGTGCAAATAAGTATAGTACCTCCATATTAAAAATTACTAAAAATAAACTAATTTTTTCAAAAATAGTTCATGGAAATCTTTTTGTACAATTTGAAGAAATAATGCGTATTTTACAAGAAAATTTGGATTTTATACATCCTGAAGATTATTTATCGGATATGGAGTATCCTATTAAAGCAGTGAAAGAAGCTGTGATTAATATGTTAGTTCATGCGGATTATCAAAATTATAAAAATAATATAATTATAATTTATAATGATTCAATTGAATTTAAAAACAACATTCCATTAAATAAATTCCATGATAATAAAGTTGATGAGAATATTATTTATGAAGGTAATATATTAAAAGACAA
This sequence comes from uncultured Methanobrevibacter sp., assembly GCA_902795935.1. GTDB lineage: Archaea > Methanobacteriota > Methanobacteria > Methanobacteriales > Methanobacteriaceae > CADBMS01. Next base: position 8,748 of record CADBMS010000082.1, on the reverse strand, counting down.
TAATAAAAAAATTAAAAGTATTTTTAAAAAATCTGGAATTAATTTTTATCGAAATAATTCGGCTTTTAAAATGAAAAAAGAATTGGAACGTAGGGGTATGAAAAAACCAGATTTTTATATAGAAGATGGTTTTTTCACGGTTAAATTTTATAAAAAAGATTTTTTTTATATATCTGAGTTTAAATAAAGTATCTTCTATTTTATTTTTCTTTTTTTATATTTTATGTTCATTGAGTCCTAAGTTTATTTTGGGGAGTGAATTTTTTAGATTTAGGATATGTTACATGAACTTTTTTTGCAGTGTATTATCATTTTATAAGTTGTGTTCTTAAATACAACCTATTAAAAATTATTTAGATAATTGCTAAATAGCCTGCAGAAGTTATATGTAATTTTTCTTTATCAATGAATCCCATTTCTCGTAATTCACGTATATGGTTATAGGTCATTCCTCTACTTATACCTATTTTTTCTGCTAAAGCCTTTACTGATCCTAATTCATTTTGCAGTTCTTCTAAAATTTGTTTTTTAGTTTTTGATATTCCAAAATTGAGTATAGGTAAGTCTATTAGTTCACTATCTTCTTCAGTTACATAAACAATTCTTTCAACATCAGTATGTCTTGCATAACAACCGAATAATGCACCTAATGCTTGAGGTTTTCTACCGCCACTTATATTAACAATAACTTTATTACCCTCACTTTTTTCTTCATCAATTGCATCTGCAGTATCTTGTGCTACTTTTACAGTATCATAAAGGCTAGTAGTTAATAGTTTAATTTCTATAAATTTACCTATTGTTTCTTGTAATGTTGTTTCTGCTTTTGTTTTTTCTTTTGGTGTGTTTTCTTCTCTTAAAAGAATAATTTTATTTGGTGAAAATTGAGTGATACAAACCATTACAGGTTCAATTGAATAAATTGTAGAAATTAATGTTGTTTTCATAGTAATTATCCCTTTAACTTATTGTTTAATATTAATAATAATCATTTATTAAAAGTATTTTTTTTTACTCTATTATAATATCATAAGTAATATATTATATAGTTTTGTAATTAGTCCTTGTTTATTCATTATTTTTTTATTTAATGTAGTTTATAACTTTTTAACTAAGCTTTTATTTATATTTATAATAATTTGATAAAAATAGTTATTTTTAGAAGATAATTATATTTATTTTTTTTGTAATTTATTTAGGATTAAATAATAATCTTCCATTCTATTAATATTTATTAATTCTAATGGATTTTCTTCTTTTTGCCCATAAAAAATTATATGTTCTGATTTCATTTTTCTTAAAATTGGATTAATATTACTTGATTTTTGAGTTAAATATTTTTTTAGCAATTGTTTATCACATGCAAATGGCATTCCTAAACCGTCGGTTGTTTTTAAAAGCCCATGTTCTATACGTGAAAGAACAGAAATGATATTCTTATGCTTGGTATTTTTTAATATATTTATTAAATTTTGAAAAGTTGTGGGGCTTATGGTTGGTTGATCTGCTGCAGCACATAAACAAATATTTCCTTTAGCATAGTTGATACCATTCAAAAGAGATTCTGATAAAGATACATCAACATCTTCATTTTCTATTATTTTTATTTTATCATCATCAATTTTAGAAATCACTGTATTTATTTGATCTTTGTAATGACCAACTACTATAATACATTCATCTATATTAGTTTTAAGCATATTTGTAATTGTATGTAATATAACTTCTTTATTATTTATTGGAAGCAATAATTTATTTTTTATAGGCAAATTTTTGTTGATTTGATCTGTTTTCATACGGGTGTTAGCACCAGCTGCAGTTATAATTCCAGAAGTTTTTAAACTCATAATATTCACTTTTAAAATAAAAGTAATTTAATAAAAAAAAGATAATATTTAATTTGTTTTAACTTTATCTAATCTTGCGTTAATTTTCATTCCAGCACCAGAACCTTCAGCCCACATCGTAATTTTAATTAAATAAGGACAATTATTAGTAACTTTAACACCTGTTGATGGGTTAAAACCAAAAAGAACCGCATCTCTATCCCAAGTTAATCCTGTTGGTAATGGAAATCCTGCAGAGCTTGTAATAGCACGTAATGTTCTTGCAGGTGGACATACGCCATGTGATGCTGCACCTCCTGGTGCTGATTTATCTACGGATGAAGTATAATCTACATCCCATTTAGAACTACTAGTTGTGTTTGGTGGTATGATAGTTCCATTCCAAGATTTAACAAATGCTTTAGCATTATATTCTCTGTTTGCATCATTATATTCTGGATGAGAATCTAAATAAGTATATGAATCATAAGATTCAACAATTTCATCATCTCCCATATATACAGTTATTGGATTTCCATTAGCATAATGTACAAAGTAATCAAATACATCTTCACCAAATAAACTTTTTACTTTATCTCCACTAATACTATTTCGCCCATCACTAAAATTAACGATATCAAATTTAATTGCTATTTCATCACCTATTCTACCATAATTATACCAATTTTTAACTTCTTTTAAAGTTCTAAATTCTGGATAGATAGTGTCATTATTTAAATCATCAATTTTTACAGTTTTTACAGTTTCATTTGTTGTAGTATTAATTATTTTAATTCCATTTTCTATTTTTTTAGCTTTCATTGAGCTTTGTTTGTAGCCCCATACAAATGAAGTTGGTGTTTGAATAATTACAGAATTATTTGTTATATTTAATATATTTGGGCTTTTACCAGCAGAAACAATACCTGTTTTACTTATGTTTTTGTTATTAGTAATATCTGACACAGATGGCCTAATAGTTCCTGTAAATAGTGCAGTAATTAATTCTAGAGTTTCTACATCTTGAATATGGGTTTTAAAATATTTTAAATTTGAACTTGTTGGCACCCTCTTAATATTTGTTTCATCTATTATGTCCATACCAGTTATAATAGTATCTCCTACAGACATAGTTAAGTATTCACTTGGATTTTGTTGGAGTGTTGAATTATTAAAAACCACACTAAATGGTATCATAAGAACTGCAATTAGTAATATTAAAATTAATTTAAATAATGGTTTTTGATAAAACTTTTTCTGCATATTTAAATCCACCTTCACCAATAATAAGAATTATATCATTTTCTTTATAGATATTCATTGCTTTTTGTAAACTTTCAATTATTTGCTTTTCAGTAGCACCTAATGTGCCTGTTTTAATACTCTTTTCTTTTGATGCTTCAGTTAATATAACTTCTTTAGTGATAATTTTTGAAGCTATACGTGCAGCATATGATGCGGGTATTACTACATCTGCATTATTTAAAATAGCTGCAATATCTTTATCTCCAGTTTCTCCACTTTCTGAAGCAATAGTATTTATAACAATTAACCTATCATAATTTTCATAATTAATTGCCTGTATGGATGCTTTAACTCCTGCAGGATTATGTGCAAAATCCATTATAATTCTTGGATTATCATTAATTTTTTGAAAACGTCCTGGAACTCCTTTAAAACTTTCAATTCCTTCAATAATGTATTTAAATTTAATATTTAAAGCAAATGCGCTAGAAGCAGCTGCTAAAGCATTATAAACATTACAAATCCCCGGTTTATTAAGCTTAACTTTAGCTTCATCAGAACCAATAACCAATTTAAATGAATCATGATTAACATCACAAGCTTTTACATCAAGTTTTGGTCTTTTAAATGAACAAGAACATGAATATTGTCCCATATGTCCAAGATAATATTTTCCATATTTTAATGGTTTAGAACAAATTGGACATTTTCTTTTTTCGTCAAAAGAATCCGAATTAATTAATACATTTTCAACACCAAAAAATATGATATTATTATGTTTAATTTCGTTAGAAAAATTAGAAACATAGGGGTCATCTGCATTTAGAACAATAGTGTCTGCTACATTCAAAATTTCTTTTTTACAAGAGATATATTGATCAAAATCAAATCCCTTTTCTAAATGATCATGTGATATATTAGTTATAACTCCAATATTCACATTAGAATTTGTTGCAGTTTCATAAATTTCATTAGACCTACCAAATGTACCTATTTCGACTACTGCAACATCACCATTTAATCTAGCTTGCATTGAGGGTATGTACTCGGTATTACCTTGAATATTTAAATGATGTTCAGGAATTTCTAAACCTGAAATTTTAAGAATATTTTTAGTAATTGCAGTAGTTGTAGTTTTTCCATTTGTTCCAGTAATCCCTATAACTGGTTTATTAACTTTAAACATTTTAAGTATATCTTCAATACTGATCATTCTTGCATTACTATTTTTTGAAATTAAATCTAACACTTTCTGATTATTTCTTAAACTAGGAGTTAATATAACAAGGTCTGCATCAGCTAGGACTTTAGGACTATGTTGTCCTAAATCTAAGTTAATTCCTTCCTTAACAAAAACATCTTTAAGTGATGTATCAGTAACTAAATCTGAAACTGTCACATTAAAACCATGTTGTTTAAGGACTCTTGCAATTAAACTACCAACAGTTCCACATCCACCAATAACAACAGAATTTTCCGTGAAAACAGTTCTATTTTCTATTGTATTTTTATTCACAATAATCAGACCTCATAAATATAATTATCTAACATTTTTTGTATTTCAATAATTTTATTTTGACCATTACCTCCAATAAGTATGGTTTTATAACATTGTATCATTTTTTTAATTAAATTAAATACATCTTCAAATTTATTAACTTTAATAATTTTAATGTTAGTATTTATATTTAATACTTTTTTATATATATTATCCACATTATGAGTTAAACCTGGAAATATAATTAGCACTTTTGGATTAGCGTTTATAACTTCTTTAAATAAATCAAAACGCCATATTTCATTTTCACGAGGCGTTCCAAGGAAAACAACATCAAAATATTTTTCTCTTAAAGCCATTTTAGTGGCATGAATATTATCAGTTTTTCCAACAAGAAGTTCACAATCATGGATATTATAATATTTAATTCTGCCTTTAACTCCTTTAAAAACATTCAAAACTTCTTTTATTATATTCAAATCGATATTTAATAATTCACATGCAGTATATGCAGCACATGCATTAAATTTATTAAATTCTCCATTTAAACATAGTTCTCCATCATATTTTCCATAATATTTAATATTTTCATTATTAGTTGAAATTAATTCTTTATATTCTTTATTTATTATAGAAGTTTTATTTTTTATAAAATTGCTAACTTTATAATAATAATTATCCATAGTTTTATGAACATCCATATGATCTTCTTCCATATTAGTTAAAACTACTAAATTAATATCAAAAGCATAATCACAATATTCTAAGGTCATATCACATACTTCTATTAAAAGAATATCATATTCATCTTTTTGTGATTCAAAGATAAGTTTACTATATCCATCAAAACCACCACCAGCATTTCCTCCAACTAAAACTTTTAATCCACTTTTTTTTAAAATATCATGAATCATAGTAGTAGTGGTAGTTTTTCCATTAGTTCCAGTTACAGCAATAGTGTAAATATCTTTATGTTGTGTTAAAACATCGCTTAATATTTTATTTTGTTTTTTAAATTTTTCAAATTTTTTAACATTCCATAAACTAGGACTTAGAATAATAGCATCTGATTTTTCAATTTTTTCAAAATCATGAAAACCTAAATCAACATCAAGATTATCATAATTTAAATCGATATTTTCATTTAAATCAGTTGCATAAATATCATGTTGTTCTGTTTTTAAAAAATCAATTGTTTTTTTACCTTCAATACCCAAACCAATAACTGAAATTTGCATATGACACCATATTCAATAAATTTTTTTAATATTATTTTATTAATGTTTATCTTTTTTGTTTATGTTTAACAGATTAAGTTAATTAAAACAACTTTATATTATTCTTGTTTAACGGTGGAAATTCCATTATTTTTTTCAATTTTAAAAATATTATTTGCAGCTTCTTCTAAATCATTATCATGAGTAACAATTATCATCTGTGGAAGTAAATTAAGATTTTTTAAAATATCAATTAATTCATGTCTCCTATAATTATCTAAATGTATTGTTGGTTCATCTAACATAATCATTTCTAAATTTTCAGATAATGTATTGGTTATTCCTAAACGTAATGCTAATGCAATGGCTATTTTTTCACCACCACTCATCATATCTAGTGCGGTTTTACCTGAAGGCCCATAAACAATAATATCGTAATTTTCATTTAACTCAATATTTGAATAATTAAAATTAAACTCTTTAAAAAGTTCATTTGTATAATATTCTATAATTGGTCGTGATTCATTTCTCAATACTTTCTGAGCACCATCTTTACTATATATTTCTCTAATGTTCTTAAGTAATTTTAAATATTCATTAATTTCATCTAATTTGGTTTTATATTCACTATAAGTTTCAAGATTATTTTTTATTTTATTAATTTTCTCTTCAATTACACTCAAAATTCCTTCATTTTTTTGTTTATTTCCTATAATCTTATTTAAATAAGAATTTTTATCATAAATCAGTGTTTTAATAGATTCATGTTTTTTAGAGTTATAATCAATACTTAATAATATATTATTTAAATATTTACATTTTTTTTCAATTTCTTCAATATTATTTTTACTTTTTTCAATATTTTCTTCATGAATTTTTTGATCATGAACTTTACCCAGTAATTGGTTATATTCATTATTCATATTAGAATAACTACTAATTTTATCAGTAACCTCTTTTAAACTGTATTCTGTGCCTAATTCATTAAAAATAGAATTTATATTAAATTGGAATTGATTAATTTGTTTTGTAATGTTTTGAAGTTTAATATTAACTTCTTCAATATTTTTATTTTCTAAATGTGTTTTTGCGGTTATAAAATTCTCATAATTATTTTGTATTTCATCCAATCTTTCATTTTTAGAAGTTTTTTCACTTTCAGATTCATTTAAAGAATAAATTTTTGGTAAAAGTTCATTAAGTTTATTTTCTGTTTCATTAAATTTTTTATTGGACTCATCTAAATTTTTTATTTTATCTTTTAATAATTCTATATTAATTGATTTAATATTTTTAAGTTCATTTTTGATGTTATGTATTTTTTGTTCAATTAAAACACATTCACTCACATTTTTTTGAATCTGTTTGTTATTATCATCTAATTTTAAATAATATTGTTTAAGCAATTCATTTTTTTTAATTTCTGTAATATCCGAATTACAAACTGGACATTTACCAGCAACTGAACTTAATTCATTTATTGATTTTGTTAAATTTTTATTTTCTGTTTTTAGTTCTGTATTTTTATTTTCAATATTTTTAAGTTCATTTATTAATTCATTAACTTTTATTTCGTCATTATCAATAAAAATATTAATAGCTTCTTCAAATTTATTTGAATCATCATAATCTTTTTTTAATATGATGTTACCTGTGTGGAATAGTTTTTTAATTTCTTCTTCTAATTTTTTAATATTTTTTTGAAGCTCACTTTTATTAGAATCATAAGTTTTTTGTTTTTCTTTTAGTTTTGAAAATTCACCTAGCTTTTCGTTAATTATGTTTAATTTTTTTTGTATTTCTATATATTCTTCATAATATATTAAATTATTATTTTTAACAGTTTTATACTCATTTATTTCTTTAATATTTTTTTCATACATCTCTTTAGGAGTTTTTAATGTTTCAATCTTTTTAAATAAAATATCTATTTCTTTAAATTTTTCTAACTCTTTTATTTTAGGTTTAATCAATTCAATTTTTTCATTAGCATCATAAATCTCATTTAATTTATTTTTAGTATTTTTATAATTTTTTTTTTCAATTAAAAGGAGCTGTTTATTAGTTTCAATATCATTATTTATTTTTTCATTTTTTGATTTTGTTTCATCAAGTTTTGTTTTTTCTTTTTCTAATTCAATTAATTCTTGCTTAACTATGCCAATTTTTTGTTTATATTCATCAATATTTTTTTGATGTTCTTTTTTTCTTTTTAATTCTGAATCTAATTCTTCATTTAAATTACCTAATGATTCAATTTTACCTTTATAATTCTCTTTTTCTTTCTCATAGTCATTTATAATATAACGAATATTTTCCCAAGCTTTTTCTAGTGAATCAATACCTAATAATTTACTAATTAATCTTTTTTTTTCGCTTTGATTTTTATTAATTAAATTTGCAATCTCACCTTGACGAACATAAACTGCATTCAAAAATAAGTCTTTATCCATATTAATTAAATTTTTAATTTCAAAATTAACTGCTTTATCTCCTTTAACAATAGGAATATACTTATTATTTTCTTTTTCTTTTAATATAGATTGATTTGAACTTTTTGTTTTTTCTCTAATCACATTATATGTTTTTCCATTATTTTGAAACTCTAATTCTACTTTCATTCTTTCTTGTTCAGTTCTAACTAAATCATTTATTGTAGGGCTTAAATGTTCTTTGTATAATGCAAAACTAATAGCTTCTAATATACTTGATTTTCCAGCACCATTAGCACCTATAATTATTGATAATCCTGTATTGAACTCAATTTCAACATCAGCATATGATTTAAAATTATGCAGTTTAAGCTTATTAATTATCATAATTTTTCCTCATGAAATTGTCACAAAATTGTTTAATATCAACTTCATTATTAGAATTCAGGATATTAAATAATGAAACGCCAAAATCACCAATATCTTCATCAAATAAATCTGTTAATTGATTTTTAATTATAAAAGAAGGT
>CADBMS010000081.1 GCA_902795935.1 uncultured Methanobrevibacter sp. | reverse complement strand
GATGGTGCGTAACTACTGTCGCTATTTAATATAATTTGTTTAGATCCATATTCTTTTATAATTTGAACTGCATCATTTGGACTTAATTTTTGTGGTTGTACTGTTAGTCCTAATTTGTATTCTGTGTCTATGAAATCTGTTATTATATCATGATTTATGTGTTCGATTATAACTTGTTTTGGGTTTATATTTTCATCCAATATTTGTTTTATTGTTGCACTTATTTGTTTTTTGTTTTTTCTTGGTGTGTGGACAATTATATTTTTTTTTAGTTTTTTAGCAAGTTCTATTTGTTGTTTGAATATTTTTTGTTCTAAAGTACTTCCTGTTTCTAAGCCTATTTCTCCAATTGCAATTGTGTTTTTATCTTTAAGTAATTGAGGTAATTGTTTTAGAACTGTTTTTGGATTATTTGGTATACTTCTAGGGTGTATGCCTATGGCAACATATAATTTTAATCCATTTTTTAGGCATCGTTTAATTTCTGTTGTTTGTAGTCTATGGAAATGGTCAAGTACAACATCTGATGTGCTCATTCTTAATGGGTCGTATGCACAAGTGATAGCTTTATCGATTCCTGAAATTACCATTTTTTCGAAATCTTCAAAAGATCTAGAATCAGAATGAATATGAGAATCAATCATTTTTTAAAAACCTTAAAAAATAGTTTATAGTATGAAAATTTAAAATTTTATGATATATTTTATTTTAAATCTTCAAATTGTATTTCTTTTTTCAAAAGATTACTAATAATCTCAGTCACATCTTCAATATTAATTCTATGTTGTATGGTGTCGTTTCTATTACGGATAGTTACAGTTTGATCTTCTAAAGTGTCATAGTCAACAGTTATTGAATATGGTACGCCAATTTCATCACCACGAGCATATCTTCTACCAATTGTTCCTGATGTATCAAATTCTGTAATAAATCCATTATTTCTTAGAGCATCATTAATATCTAATGCTATATCCTTTAATTCTTTCCTATTAAGTAGGGGGAATATGTTAATTTGTATTGGTGCAACGCATGTTTCAAATTTGAATAAATTACGTTCTTTTTCCTCAACATAAGAATTTAATAATACGGAGTAAATAATTCTATCAATACCAAATGAAGGTTCAATAACATGAGGAAAAATATTTTCACCATGAATAACTTCTTCAATTTCTTCAAAGGACACTAATTCTGGTGTTAATTCATAGTTTTCATCTAATTCAACTAAATATTTGCCTTCTTCATCGAATGATTTTTGAATTTTTTCAATATCTGCAGTTTCAAGATATTCTAAAATTTTAGGGGCAGCTCCTTTGAATGCAGGTCCTAATTTTCCCATATTAGTTTTAGCTTTAATTGTTTTAACACTTTTAACTTCATCATATTCTATGAATGCACGTAATTCCTCATTACTATGTGAGTCATGGGACTTTAAATCATAATCTGCACGATCAGCAATACCAACAATTTCAATCCAACCATAATTATCAGTATAAGCTTCAACATCCCAACAATCAATGGCATAATGTGCCATTTCTGTAGGTAAATGCTGTCTAAAACGTAAAACACTATTAGGTATACCAATTTCATTTAAAAATTTCTTAGCAAGATATAATTGATAAATTAACATTTCACTTGAGACAATATCTGTTTCTATTGCTTCTTTTACAGTAACAGTAATTGCTTCTTTAGAATTTATTTGACAGTCTTGTGAATATAATTTTAGTTCTTCATTGAGAATTTGAGAAAACTTAGGATGTGTTTTGTTTTCAGGATTAACAAAAATTTCTGCTTCTGCTTGAGTGAACTCTCTTAAACGAATAACGCCTTGTCGTGGAGAAATTTCATTTCTATAAACTTTACCTAATTGAACAACACCAAAAGGTAATTTATTGCGATAAAATCTTAATAATCGTTTAAAATCAATGAATATTCCTTGTGCAGTTTCAGGCCTAAGATAACCTATTTTATTTCCTTTAGCTCCAATCATAGTTTTAAACATTAAATTGTAACTCCAAACATCACTAAGTTCACCATTACATTCTGAACAAGTAATATTATTGTCACGAATAATTTCACTTAACTCTTCATCAGGTAAACCCTCAACATCCCTATCAACAACAGCTTCAATAATATGGTCTGCCCTAAAAACTTCTTTACAGTTTTCACATTTAACCATAGGATCGGTGAAATTATCAACATGTCCTGATGCTTTAAGAGCTTCTTTAGGCATAACTATAGGTGCTTCTATTTCAAAAAATCCTTCATGTATGATATAGTATTCTCTCCATTTATTCATTATTTTATTTTTTAAAATAGAACCTAATGGCCCATAATCATAAAAACCACCAACTCCGGAATAAATTTGGAATGATTGCCATAAAAATCCTCGTTTATTAGCAATATTCATCATATTTTCATGTTTCATAAATAAATACCTCTAAAAAAATTAAAGCACTCTTAATTAAATTTTATTTTCTTTAATTTCATAATCATTTTTAATACGACTACTTTCAGGCCTAGTTTGACCCATATATTTACTGTTTCTTGAAGGGTGGCCATAAGGAATCTCTGAGGGTGAAGTCATAGTTTCAAAAACAATTTGGCACACTCTTTGACCAGGGTATAGTGCAACTGGCATTTTACCAATATTGGAAATTTCTAAAGTAATATTGCCTTGAAAACCTGGATCAATAAAACCTGCGGTAACATGCATAGTAATACCTAAACGTCCCATGGATGATCGACCTTCAACACGTGCAACAAGGTTGTTTGGAACATGTACTTTTTCTAAAGTAGTTGCTAATGCAAATTCACCAGGATGGATTATGAATGATTCATTTTCACCAATATGGAATGATTGCATATATGAATCAATGTCTATCTGATCTTTAGGGTCAATACAGGGTTTACTAATAATCTGAAACGTTTTAAATTCGGATCCAATTTTTAAATCAACAGATGATGGTTGAATTTGATGTTCAAAATCATCTAATGGATTAATAACAATTAATCCTTCCTTTAAATATTTTTTTATATCTCTATCACTTAAAATTGCCATTAGACTAACACCCTTTTTTTAATAATATTAATTTGTATTAGTAAAATATCTGTTTTTTTAATATATTAAGTCATTTTTTTATTAGTTCATTCATTCTACGGAAAACACCAATTAGTGTATGTGCTTCACGACCTGTGACAAAGGCACGACCTAAAATATTTTTAAAAGTTTTAATGCCATTATTCTTTTTATGTTGAGGAATAGTTAATTTATTAATCATTTTTTCCATTTCTTTTGTAACATATTCTTTTTCAATTAAAGAAGCTTCTTCAATACCCGGTACATTAAATTCATGTTTATTTTTAAATAATTCATAGAAAATAACAGCTCCAGCATGACTAATATTCATGATTGGATATTCATCATCTGTAGGAATACTAACTAAAACATCACATTTATCAATTTCATTGTTATTTAAACCATTGCCTTCACGACCAAATAAGATGCATATTTTACCATTAATTCGCATATTATTGGTTAATTGTTCTGGTTTTAGTGGAATACGTGCTAAATTATAACTTCCTCCTGGAACTCCACTAGTGCCAATAATAAAATCCATAGGTTCAGTTTTTAAAAATTTATTTAATGTTGGATAAATTTTAGCGTTGTAAACTAATTCTTTAGCATGCATTGCTTGAAAATATGATTCTTCTTTTAATTCACAAGGATTAATTAAGACAAGTTTATGTAAACCAAAATTTTTCATCGCTCTAGCTAAAAAACCAATATTTCCTGCTGTTTCAGCTTCAATAAACACGATATAAATATTTTCTTTTAAAAAATCCATTAATAAACATCCATATTATAAAAATTATTTTTCATAAGCTAGTTCTAATAACTCTAAAATATTCATAACTTTAATATCATCTAAACCAGCATCATTTAAAGAATCTTTTATATGAATTTGGCAAAATGGACATATTGTGATTACTGCATCAGCATCAGTATCTTTAATCATTTCAGCTTTTTTTTCACCTAAACTAGCAGCAATTTCAGGGTGGCCTGATTTAACACCACCTCCAGAACCACAACATTGATTAGGTTTTTTCATTTCAATAAAATCCAAACCTTTAATTTGATTTAAAATAGAACGTGGTTCCCTAGAGATATTTTGTCCGCGATTAAGGTGGCAGGGATCATGGTAAGTAACACGCATGTTAACCTCTTTAGAATCAGATAAATTTAATTTATCAAATAAAAATTCACTAATATCCATAACATTAAAATTAACACCAAATTTTGCCTTGTAATCATTTTTAAGAGTAGCTCCACAGCCTGCACAAACTGTTAAAATTAAATCATAATTTTTAAATGTTTCAATATTAGTTTTAGATATTTTTTCGGCTACATCAAGATAGCCTGTACGAATCATAGGTGAGCCACAACATACTTGATTAATTGGAACATCAACTTTAATTCCTTCTTGTTCTAATATATTTATTAAAGCTTTACCTATTTTTTGCATTCTATAATCAACTAAACACCCTGTGAAAAATGCAATTTTAGAATTTTTATCAATTTTTCCAGTTTTTTGAATATATTCAATGAAACTTTCATCTAGTTTACTAACTGAACGGTTAGTGTTTAAAATAGTTTCTTTAAGGTTTTTATGTGCTTCTAATGGTCCAATATTTTCTTCACATGCAATTAATCTAAGTTTTTCAATAGCATTGCCTGGAATCAAAATTTCTTTAGGGCAAACTTCTGCACATTTACCACAACTGGTACAACAATATAATCCACTATCAAAACCTTCTTTTGCACGTTCACCTCCATCTCTAGGGTCTAATGCAAATTTAGATAAATATCTCATGAAATATGGGCCAAGATATTCTTCACTTTCTTTTATCACGGGGCATGAAGATAAACATGAATAACATTCAATACAGTTACGAATTTTTTTAGTATTAATACATTTTTCTGGAGAAATAATTTCTGGTTTATCATTTTCAATTTCATTTTTTTCTAAAAATAATTTCATTTTAGAAACTTTTTCATCAATTCCGCTTCTATTAACAATTAAATCTTTAATAACTGGTAAATCAATAGGTTCAAGTAATGTGTCCTCTTTAATAACTGCTTTACAAGCAAGAGCTACTTCACCATTAACTTTGATGGCGCAAGATCCGCACTGTCCTGCTCTACAAGAACTTCTAAATGCTATTTCTGCATCATATTTTTCATTTATTAAATTTAAAACATCTAAAATTTTAGTATTTTCGTTTATTTCAATGTTATATGATTCAATATATGATTTATCATCTGTTTCAGGATTGAACCTTAGAACTTTTACATTTATCATGAATATGTTCTCCAGAATTTTAAACTAGGCACTTTATATAATTATAAAATTATGGCTATTCTTTTTATATACTTAAAGAATATTATATTATATTATTATATTATTTTAGACATTATATAAATTGATTTTTAATATAAACTAAAATTTTTTTTGATTTTAAGTATGATTAATTAATCAAAGAAAAGAAATAATAAAAAAATTAAGACAGGTGATTAATTATATGGATATTAATGATATCATTATGGGTAAACCTGGTGAAAAATTATTTATGTTAGGTAATGAAGCTGCAGTTAGGGCCGTAATAGAATCTGGAATATCTGTAGCAGCCACATATCCTGGAACTCCATCTTCTGAAATTGGGGATATTTTATCAAAGGTGGCTAAAGATGCTGGAATATATTTTGAATTTTCAGTTAATGAAAAAGTAGCAATGGAAGTTGCAGCAGCAGCATCTCTTTCAGGTGTACGTTCATTTGCTTTTATGAAACATGTTGGATTAAATGTTGCATCAGACTCATTTATCAGTATTCCTTATGTGACTGTGAATGGGGGTATGGTAATTTTATCTGCTGATGATCCTTCAATGTTTTCTTCACAAAATGAGCAGGATAACCGTCATTATGCTAGATTAGCTAATGTTCCATTATTAGAACCATCTAATCCTCAAGAAATTAAAGATTATATGAAATTAGCTTTTGAATTATCTGAAAAATATAATATTCCAATAATTGTTAGAACTACAACAAGAGTATCTCATATGAGAGGCGTGGTTGAATTAGATGAGTGTTCTAAAAAAGACACTGCAAATAAAAAAGGTCGTTTTGAAAAAAATCCATCACAATATGTTCCAGTTCCTGTTAATTCAATGAGAATGCATAAAGAATTAGTTGAAAAAATGGCAGATATAAATGAATTTACTAATAATTCTGAATTAAATAAGTTTTATTATAAAAATGATGAAGTTTTTAATTTTAGTTTTAATAATGAATTGGGAATAATTTCATCGGGTAGTTCTTTCAATTATGCTTATGATGTGATTAATGATTTAAATTTGGATGTTCCAATATTAAAATTAGGTTTTACTTATCCATTCCCAGATGATATTGTTTTAAATTTTATTAAAGATTTAGATAAAGTTTTAATTGCAGAAGAAGTTGATCCTATAATGGAATCTGAAGTATTAAGGATTGTTGGTAGGAATAATTTGAATGTTGAGGTTAAAGGTAAATTAGATGAATCATTACCTATGACCTATGAATATAATCAGGATATTTTACAAAATGCAATTTCCACTATTCTTAATTTAAATTTACCAGATAAAAAAGTTAGGACTGCTGATATGGAATTGCCTAATAGGCCTCCAACATTATGTCCAGGATGTCCACATCGTTCAACTTATTATGCTGTTAAAAAAGCAATAAAAAATTTAAATATTGATGAAAAAGATGTTATTTTTCCATCAGATATTGGATGTTATACTTTAGGTATAGAATCACCTTATAAAACTGTTGATTTGGTTTTAGCTATGGGTGCGAGTGTTGGTAGTAGTTGTGGATTCTCAAAAGCTACTAATCAAAAGATTATGAGTTTTTTAGGAGATTCTACATTTTTCCATTCAGGAATACCTCCTTTAATAAATGCAGTTCATAATAACCATAAATTTGTTTTAACAGTTTTAGATAATAGAATTACTGCAATGACTGGAGGGCAACCAAATCCAGGATTACCTCTTGATGGTATGGGGAATGAAGCACCTCAAATTTCTATTGAAGAAATTGCACATGCATGTGGTGTTGATTTTGTAGAAACTGTTAATCCAGAGGTTCTTAAAAAGACAGTCAGTGTTTATGAAAAAGCTATTAAACATGATGGTGTTGCTGTAGTAGTATCTAGACATCCTTGTACTTTGATTCAAAAACGCAGTTCTAAACGTGCTAAAATCCAAATAGATTCTAAGAAGTGTGTTAAGTGTAATGAATGTATTGGTGAATTTGCTTGTCCTGCTATTTATAAAAATAAGGGTGAAGTTTTAATTGATCAATCTTTGTGTGTTAAATGTGCAGTATGTGTTCAATTATGTGAAAATAAAGCTATTGCCTCTAGGATGTGATTTTATATGGTAGGTTTTGATGATAATGGTTTAACATATAATATTTATATTTGTGGTGTTGGTGGTCAAGGGATTATTAAAACATCAATGGTTATTGGTGAAGCAAGTATATCTGATGAAATTAATGTTTCAATGAGTGAAATTCATGGTATGTCTCAAAGAGGGGGAGTTGTTTCTACTGAATTGAAGATTGGTGATGTTCATAGTTCAATTATTCCTAATGGTGATGCAGATATTTTACTTGCATTTGAACCTGTTGAAGCTGTTCGTGCTCTGAATAAGGTTAATAAAAATACTTATATTATTTTTAATACTTCACCTATTATTCCATCAACGATTTTTGTTAATAATCAAAGATATCCTAATTTAGATGATATTATACTTGAATTAGAAAATTCTTCAGATTTTGTTTTCCCAATTGCTGCTGAAAAAATAGCTTTAGATGCTGGCCATATTCTTTCATTGAATATGGTTATGTTGGGTGCTGCTTGTGCAGTTGATAGTTTCCCTATTAGTAAAGACGCAATTGTTGAATCTATGAAAAATAATTTACCAGAAAAAAGTATTGATATTAATTTTAATGCTTTTAATCAAGGGTTTGAATCTATTGTTTAAAATAATTTTAACTTTTATTTTTTTAGTCAAATATTAAAAATAATTTTTTATTTAAATAATATGCTAAATTACTTGTTAATTTAAGAAAATATTTAACTATTTATTTATCCTTTAAAAATCAAAAAACTCTTTAAATTAAGCATTTATTATAAATGAGTATCTCTAACTTCTTTTTTTTTAATGGAAATTTATCATCAAATTTAGGACCTAAAGTTATAAAAAAAATGAGAAAAAAGAAAAGTTTTTATGTTATTCTAACTTTTCCTGTTTTAGTAGCAGATCTGTAATTTTTTGTTTCTTTGTAGGTTACTGTGTATTTGTAGGTTTTTTT
>CADBMS010000080.1 GCA_902795935.1 uncultured Methanobrevibacter sp. | reverse complement strand
ATGTCAAACTTATAAATGTATATTAATACTATATCCGCAATTTGGACATTTATTTTCTGAAGTTAAATTTATTTTGTTTACATTAAATGAACTTCGATTTATAATTAGTTCATTACAATTTGGACAATAAGTATTATTATCTACAAAAGGCACATTTCCAATATAAACATAATTTAATCCTATATCTTTTGCTAATTTTTTTGCATACTCTAATATTTCTATCGGTGTTGGTTCTATATTCATTAATTTGTATTGTGGAAAAAACCTTGTGAAGTGAATTGGTATTTCTGGATTAATATCGCATATTGATTGAATTAAATTAGATAAATCCTCCTTATCATCATTATATTTAGGAATTATCATATTTGTTATTTCTATATGTACAGCAGCATTATTTAATTTCTTAATAGTTTTTAGTACTGATTCTATTCTTGCATTACATAATGTTTTATAAAATTTAGAGCTTCCTTTTAAATCAATGTTTGCTGCATCCAAGTTTGATATTAGCAAATCTAATGATTCATCACTTTGATATCCATTTGTAACTATTATTGTTTTTAGATTATTTTTTTTGGCTAGCTTTGTTACATCTAATATGTATTCTAACCATATACCGGGTTCGTTATATGTAAATGATATTGATTTGCATAGGTTATTTTTTGTTAATTCTATTAATTCATTTGGTGTGATTTTTTTTGTTGAAAATTTTTCTATATTTGCATAAGATATATTCCAGTTTTGACAAAAAGGACATTCAAAATTACACCCCATACTTCCTATTGAATATGTTTCTGTACCTGGCTGAAAATGGTATAATGGTTTTTTCTCTATTGGATCTGATGACGCTGAGGATACTTGTGCATAGTTTAATGTATATAAAATTCCTTGAATATTTTTTCTTGTTTGACAATGTCCTTTTTCATTTGGTTTAATGATACAATTTTTATTACATACCCTGCATTGTATTATACCATCATCTAATTCTTTTATCAATATTGCTTTAGTTAAATCTAGCATTTTAATTGCCTTCTTAATTAGTGATATTATTATGAATGTTGATATCCATGTGGAGATAATTTTTCTATTTTTCCATTAGATTTTATTATCTCCAATTCATTAGTATCAGTTACCTCACCAATAATTTCTAAATCATTAAGTACAGAATCATTCATATCAAATTCTTTATCTAATATTAAAATTAATTCAAAGTCTTCACCATAATGAAGAATATATTCTTCAGGATTTTTATTATAATAATCTGCAATTTTTGGTAATTCTTTAGGATATGGTATCTTATTTTCATAAATTTTTATGCCAACATTAGATTTTTGTGATATAATTTGTAGTTCTCGTGCTAAACCATCAGTTATATCAGTAGCCCCCTTTATTTTTGGGTGTTTTGCATACTTTTGAGCCTTAAACAATTGTGCTTTAGGTTCTAATACATTTTTTACAAAAAAATTAATTGTTTTTTTGTTAATATTTCTAGGGAGTTTAGGATAATCAACAGATAATAAATATTCAAGACCTATTGCAGTTAATCCAAGTGGCCCCGTTATAGCTATTTTATCATTAGGTTTTGCAGTTGAAAGTTGGAGCAAATCTTCTTTTTTAACTATACCTATTGCAGTTGCTGTTAGTGTCAATTCATCTGAAACATTTGTGTCTCCTCCAATAAGAGGACAATCATAATATTGGCAGGCTTCAAGTATTCCAGTTATTAAACTTTGATATTCTTTTTCTGTTAATTCAGGATTTAATGCCATTGCAACAACCATTCCTTGTGGTTTTGCACCCATTGCGGCCAAATCACTTATGTTTACTGTTATTACTTTCCATCCCATTTGTTTATATGACATTTGTATTGGAAAATGTTTTTTATTTAACAAATCAGTTGTTATAATTAAATAATCATCATATAAATCAATTACTGCAGCATCATCACCTATTCCTTTAAAAATTGGATATGGAACATCATTTGTTGAATATTGTCTTTGTGTTTCAATAATTTTTTGTATTAATTGATTTTCTTTAATTTGTGAAATAGGAATATCTGAATTCATCACATATTGTTTTTGTTTCTTGTTTATAATAATAAATTACTTATAAATTATAAGTAATATCTTATAAGTTATAAGTAATATCTTATAAATTATAAGTAATATCTTATAAGTTATAAGTTAAAATATATAATTAATGAGAGTTATTTGATTAGTAATTAAAATTCAAAATTTGAATTGACTTAAAAATCAAAAAATTAATTAGTTTCAAAACAAAAAAAATTAATTTAATTCAAAGATTATTTAATTGTAATTATATAATAAATATGAGTCATAATTTAATATAAAATATTATTTTAAATCATTAATGTAATTTCAACTAGGTAAATTTAAACATTAATTATTTAATATTAGTTTAAAATAACTTGTTAAATTAAATACAATTCAATTAATAATATTATGGTGTGTAATCTCCATGTCAAATTTAAAAAGAAAAATGGCAGTAACTGCTGGTAAATTATCAATCTATGTATCTAAAGCATTTAATAAAAGTGGGACTGCATTACCTGGTAAAGTAGCTTTAACCATTGACAAAGATATTCTTAACATAATTAATGAAAAATGTGATAAGATTATCCTAGTGACTGGTACTAATGGAAAAACTACGACAAATAATCTCTTAAATCATATAATTAAACAAACTTCTGTTGAACTTCTTTCTAATTTACGTGGAGCAAATATGATTCAAGGCGTTATGACGACTTATATGTGTAATACTAAGAATCATTACGATTATGGAATATTTGAAGTTGATGAAGGTTCCTTGAATAGAATAACAAAATATTTAAAGCCAGACTATATAATAATCACAAATTTCTTTAGAGATCAATTAGACAGATATGGAGAGATAGATAATATAGTTAAAGACGTATATGACACAGTTGCAAATTTACCTAATACAAAGTTAATTTTAAATGCTGATGACCCCATAGTAAATAAATTTAACCAATTAAACAATACCTGTATTAATTATGGATTAAATTTAAATTTTGAAATATTTACAAATGATAATTTAAATTTAAAAAATTGTCCTTTATGTGATGGAAAATTAATATTCTCAAAACGAACATATGGACATTTTGGAGATTATAAATGTAATAAATGTGATTATAGGCGAATTTATCCATCATACATATGCTCAAATATTGAAGAATATGAAAATTCACAAGTAATAGTTATAGAACATGATAAGAATACAGTATCAATAGATTTCCCCTATATGGGATTATATAACGTATACAACGTATTAAGTGCGTATACTTTAACAAATATTTTAGGAATTTCTGATGAACTTATTATTAATGCAATGAAAACATTTAACTTTTCATTGGGCAGAATGGATGAAATGAATTATAAAGGCAAAATAGTAAAAATCATCTTAACCAAAAATCCAATTGGATTAAGTGAAGTAATTAATTTAATATCAAAAGATAAACGTTCAAAAACAATCATACATATATTAAACGATAATCCTGCAGATGGTGAAGATATATCCTGGATTTGGGATGCTAACACAGTATGTAAAAATGAAGATAGCATACTAAATTATTACTGTAGTGGCATTCGTGCAGAAGAAATAGCATTAAAGAAAAAATATGATAATGTAAGTCTTGATAAAATTCATATTAATGATAATTTCAAATCAATAATTAACACCGCACTAGAAGATTCAGTGGAAATAATATACATTTTACCAACATATACAGCAGTATTTGACACAAGAGATTATGTAGAAAAGATAACATCATAAGGAAATAGATTTATGCAATTAAATATTTTTCACATGTACCCAGAACAATTAAATTTATATGGAGATATTGGGAACATTAAATGTCTAAAAAGAAGATGTACTCAAAGAAACATTGAAACAGAGATATATAATTTTTCTGATGAAAATAAATATGATTTAAATATGGGAGATATATTTTTTATTGGTGGTGGATCTGATAGGTCCCAACAATTAGTATACAAAGATTTTTTAGAATACAAAACCATATTCAAAGATTTAATAGAAAATAATAAAGTAGTGTTAGCAGTATGTGGAGGATATCAGTTACTTGGAAGAAAATTTATTGATAAAAATGGAAATGAAATCCCAGGACTAGGAATATTAGATTATGAAAGTAAATATTTAACAGATAAAAGAATCATTGGAAATATTATATTAGAAAGTACACTTGATTTAGAACCAAATAAAATAGTTGGATTTGAAAATCATGGTGGTAGAACCTTTAGTAAATATCAACCATTAGGTAAAGTACTTGTTGGGAAAGGAAATAATGATACAGATATGGTTGAAGGAATAGTATACCATAATTATATAGGAACATATCTTCATGGACCAATTCTGCCAAAAAATCCCCAATTAGCCGATTATTTAATTTTAAAAGCATTACAAAATAAGTATGGTGATGTTGAAGAATTGAATAAATTAGATGATGAAATTGAACATCAAGCTTATCAAAAAGCAATACGTATTATGATGAATAAATAGTAACTCAGGACATAATATTTATAAAATAAAATTATATTCTATTTATAAATAAATTGAAATAATTATGTGGCATTTTTAACTCTATCAGAAATAATATCCACAATACGTGAATCTGCACCTAAAGGAGAAGTATATATTATTTCACCATCAAAATCAAGAGTTTCTAATTCATGATCATGGTGATGATGGTGATGATGGTGGCCATGTTCATGTTTTTCATGAATATCAGAATCTTCTTCAGATAGAATTCCTAAAATTTTAGGGATATCTCTTTTAGTATGCATACCATCTGCTAAAAATACAGGAACCACAATTAAACGCTCAATATTTTCATTATTTTTAAGTAAGGCATTAACTGCTTGAGGAATTGTAGGTTCAGAAATTTCCATAAATGCAGTTATAACTTCATAATCAGTAGTTTTACGATACATTTTAGCTAAATCTTCAATAACTTGCCTACCATACCCTAACCTACTGCCATGACTAATAAGTAAAACTCCAGTTTTATTACTCATCTAAAATCTCCTTATTTTTTGATAAACAATTAATAATTAAGTTTTCCTTAATTAAATTCTATATTACTTAATAAGATTTTATTAGTATAAATAATTTTAAAAATTAATAAAAAATAATATAATACATATTATTTAAATAAAAAATAATATATAAAAAATTAATAAAAAAATAATCTTTTGATATATTAATAATAATCAAAAGTAAAAACAGCTATTCTAAAGCACTTTTAATATTTTTATCAATAATTTTAATTAAAATATCATCTGCCCCTATAGGATCACAATATAATATTTCACCATCAAAATTTAATTCAATATCATCATGGCGATGATGATGGTGATGATGATGGCCATCATGACTATGCCCATGAGTATGTTCAGCTTCAATTAAACCTAAAATAGTTGGAATATCACGAGTTGTATGAACACCTGGAGAAATAAATACTGGAACTACAACTAATCTATCAAAATCATCACTATCATTTAAAGTATTAATAGATTCTGGAATATTTGGACTAACTAATTCCATAAATCCAAAAGTTACTGGATAATCAACAGTTGCATCATATTTTTCATAAAGTGCTGAAATAAATTCTTTATTATAGTTCAAACGACTACCATGACTAACAAGTAAAACAGCAGTCTTAGCATTTGAGTCTAATTTAGAATATTCAATTGCAGAATCTACACGTTTGTTAATAAAAGCAATTAAATCATCATCAGGCCCAATAGGATTTAATAAATCAATATTTCCTTCAAAATCGGGTTTTTTCAAGCCATATAAATAGTGGCCTTTTGGATAATCACCATTAGGATATCTAGGATCTTCTTCCAATGGTTTTAAACCAAGAATGAGTGGTATATCAATACGTGTATGGATACCTGGTGCTAAAAATACCGGCATGGCCATTATACGAGTTAAATTTTCATTTTTATTTAATAATTTAATAGCATCCAGAAGTGATGGTTTTTCAACCTTCATATAGCCCACTTCAGTATTTAAACCAGTTAAATCAATATATTTATCTCTAATTTTTGTGAAAGTTTCTTTAGATATTGGTAGGCTACTACCATGACTGATAAGTAAAATTCCAATATCTGAATTATTTTTTAAGTCTGAATTTGAATCCATAAGAAATTACTCCACCTTCTCCATCTTCATCAATTTTTCTAAATACCATTTCTACTTCGTCACCGATTTCTACTTCATCTAGACCAATATCTACAATTTGACTTGTTACTCTAGCCCCTTCTTCTAAATCTATTATTGCTACAACATACGGTGCTATTTTTTTAAATTGTGATGGAGGACTATTAATAACTGAAAAACTATGAATTTTACCTTTACCTGAAAATGTAAATGGTTCTAAATTACCTTTTCTCCTGCAATTAGGACAAATAGTTCTAGATGGGAAAAAAGTTGTATCACATTCAGTACATTTAGAACCTATAAGATTATATCTTTGTGAAATATGGCGCCATGCGCGTACTGTATCAGACATATTTTATCACCATAATTATATTATTAAGTTGAATTATCTTTTTACGTACTATATAAGATTTTATATAGTATTACACTTTGTTTAAATAAATTTCACATTAATTAATAAAAAATAAATTAAAAATTTTTTTAATAGACAGATGTTTTAAAATTTAAATATGATTTTGAAATATTAATTTTCATTCTAAGATTAATCATTAGTTATTAAATTTTAGAAATTAATATAAAAAAGATATTTAAGAAAATGTTTAAAAATTTATTTGAGTTATTGGTAAAGCTAAATTAATACTTTTATTATTCCACAACTTCGCTTCACAACATAATTCATTATTTTTAAATGTAATTTCTTTAATTTCACTCATATTTGAATTATTAACAATATTTTTTCCTTTTAAAGTTCCATTTAATGTTAAAGACATTATTAAAGCATTATTAGACTCATATCCTCCGCAGTAAAGTGTATTATTGTAAATAGTTAATGTGTTCAATCTACTAAATTTAAAGGAATCATTATAATATTTCCAATTTAAAGTGCCAGTGCTTGCATTAAGTGAAAGTATCATTATTTTTTCAGTCCCATACTGATTATTGTATTCTGAACCTACTGCGTACAAAGTATCATTTAAATATTTTATTTTTCTTAATTGGCTATATTGGTATGTTTCATTGTAATATTCCCACTTGAGTGCATCATTACTAAAAGCAGATATTACTGCTTTAGGCACTCCAGTATTATTTTCTTTTTCTCCAACTTTATAAGAAATATTATTTATGCTTATATTATCTTTATAGATATGTGTTTGTGTTTGAATGGTTTCATTGGATATTTCTATAACAATATTGCGTTCAGACAATATAACTATGGAGAATAAACTAATAATTACTATCATAATTATGTAAATAGTATTTTTTTTTATCATGAATTTCTCCACTGTGTTATTTCTACTATAATCGTGCGTTTTTTTCTAATTTTTATTATTTTTTATATTAATTCTAATTTATGTTATTAAATTATAATTAAAGATTACTATTTAACTGACATTGAAAATTATTAATTTTAATAGAATATGTTTATTAAAAAAGAATATTATGTTGTTTTATTCATTTTAAAAGCTTATTTAACACTTATTTTATTTTCTATTAATCAATTAATTTTGAACTACTATGAATTAATATTAAGGATAATTGTATTTTATTAAAATATTTAAATTTAGTAATACATATAAATAAGTAATACAATACTATAATTATGTAATAATTAGGAAGTGAAAATATGAAAAAAAATCAAAAAGGATACATAATAAACGCAACAACACTACTACTTTTAATACCCCTATCAATTATCGGAATAACAATAATCAACCAAAATAACAGTATAAATGAAACAACAGTTCATTCAATACACTCAAAAACAATAAACTACCAAACAAAAGATATAAAACAAAACATGAACAGCGAAATAAAAGAAACACTAATACAAACAACAAATAAAATAATCACAACAAAAACACCACTAAAAAACTCAACAGAATATTTAATAAATGAATTAAATAGAAAAATGAAAGAAATATATAAAACAAAAAATATAATTGTCACAATAACTGATATAAAAACAAATCCAGATGATTCATTCCAAATAAAAGTACAATACACAATAAAAATAGAAAAAGAAAGAATCAAACAAGAAGAAGAAAACACAGAATATATTGACATAGAAAAATTATCTGATCCAATACCACATTTAGAAACAAAACAATATGAAACATTAAAACATGATCAAAATACGATTAAATATGAAAATCAACTCCAAAAATACCTTAAAAATAAAAAACTAAACAATACCGAAATTTATCAAAATGCAACAAGCCCATATTACATAACAAAATGCCCCTACACACCATATACACAACATAAAAACAAAAACATAATAAAAAACTGCCTTCAAAACAAATATTACCATGAAAGCAAAGATGGAGCATGTTATCTCTGTAGATTAGAAGGAAAAAGTAATTGCCCCCATTATGGAATAGAAACATTCATACAACCAAATTCAATAGAATTAAACAACACAACAATAAATGCAACATGCTCAATTGATCATGTAATCTTTAATGAAAATTCTTATCCTGGTGAAAATAAAACATACGCAGAATATAATAACTCTAGTTATTACATTATACTAGACAATGCACATAGCAAAAAATATGGAACCATATAAAATGACTAGTAATAAACTAAAAAACAATCAACAAGGATTTGTACTATCACTAGATCTGCACATGAGCCTAATAATAATCACAATAATTCTTGGAATATCTGCAAACACACTAAGCTATGAAACACAAAAAATAAGTTCAACAGCACACACTTATGCAATAGAACATCAAACAATAGAAACAACAGACATTCTATTAGAAACACCAGGCACTCCAATAAACTGGGAAACAATAAACAGCCATAAAAATATTCCCGGATTAAAAAATCCAAACCAAAACACATTATCTTGGAAAAAAATAGAGAAATTAAAAAAAGAATCCAATACTCTATTACCAAAAATCTACAAAAACAAACAACAAACAAAAATAACAATAACACCGCAAGATACACGAATAAAACCAATAATCATAAACAATAAAAATAATAAAAAATCTAAAGAAATAGTAACCGTTAATAGAACAGCCATATGTGATTTTTTGAGTGAATACAAAGTATTAGAAATAACATGGACAACAGAAACACTAGAAAAACTATATCCAATTAGTGAAAACATAGACAAAGGAAAACTAAAAATATGTCACCATGATGGTATAACAACAAAATACAACCACAGCAATAACCAAGAATATTCTCCGCAAAACAGATGGCTCTGCAAACAATTTCAAGTGAATCTTAACGAATTAGAAACTAATGATTACTATATTTTATCTGAAGGTCAAATTTCATCATTTAAATGGATTATAGATTCTACTGAAGAAGCATATAATTATACTAGTCCATTACAAAACAGTGCCATAAAATTAAATAATAAAATAAAAGCAAGCATAATCTCTAAAAACACAACAACAATTTGGATGCATATATATGGGCCTAAAAATTCAAATGTCAAAATTTATTTAGTAAAACTTCCTAAAAATATAAATTCAAAGTATATAAAACCAGAATACTTTAAAAAACAAACATGTTACGTCTACATAGAAAATTGGATATAATATATCTAAAAATCAACGAACACTGCAAATCATGATACTAATAATATTATGAGCTAAAAAATAAAGAAAAATAAAAGTATATATACAATTTTTAAAATTGTAATTCAATATACCTATTATAAATTTTTGCTTTATTCCAGTTGACTATTTTACCTAAACTATTATAGTTACTAGTTCCATCAGCTGAAACCCATTTACCATTAACATAGACTTCGGCCCATACATGACCAACGACTAAGCCACTACGGAAATTACAAACACCATGAACATACCTAGAAGGTAATTTTGCTGCTCTGAAAAGAGCAATTACTAAATGAGTGGTATCTACACAGTTACCTGATTTAGAACTTAAAGTTTTTAAAGCACCTTTTTTAGTATTATAGTAAAAACTATAATTAATTAAATTACGAACATAATTAAATATTTTTTCTGCTTTAGACCAATTATTTGATGATCCTTTAATCAATGCAGATGCTAAACTCTTTATTTTTGAATTATTCACTTGACAATTCTTTGTATTGATTAAATACTTTATTGAATTATATTCTACAAATACTGCATCAGATATAGATGCATAAGTTGCAAGTTTAGAATTATTTTTATAATAAGTGATTGATTTAGTTAAAGTGTAAATCATTGTTCTAAATTGCATTTCCCCAATACTCGTATTTAAAACATTAGGAGTTTTATTATTTGTATCAATATAATCCTCAATAGCTTGTGCTAATGCAATATAGTCTACTTTTTTAATATTTCCTTGAACATAATTGGAACCATTAAAGTTGTTGTAATTTAAATTTCTAATGTTGATTTTAGTTATATTTTCTCTTTTATTAAGTTTTAATAGAGTTTGTGAAAACACATCTAAAAAGTCCGCCATTATTACTTGTTTATTGTTAACAATAATATTGTTTGGTAATTTGCCAGTGCTTTCTATATAACTTCTAATTTTCGTAGCTGCAACATATATTTCACTTAATGTTAGTGAACTTGCATTAGAAACTTTTACATTAGAATTTTGATTAGTAGTATTAAATACCTTATCTGCTACATTTATATAGCTTGGTAATTTATGTTTAGTTTTATAATATGATGCAATATTTGCATAATTATAAACT
>CADBMS010000079.1 GCA_902795935.1 uncultured Methanobrevibacter sp. | reverse complement strand
AGTAAAGTATTGTTTGAATTTGATAACCTTGATTTCATCAGTTATTTGGTTAATTTAATTAAAGAATTTGTCAATGCATTATTTGAAAAATTATTTTCTTATTTGAACATATGTTCCTAAAATGTTTTTACTATTTTTAGGTGTTATGAATTTTTTTCTATATTGGGTGTGTGTTCATGCTTTTCAAATAATCTAGGTCGATTGGTTGTTGATGATTTTAAAATCAATGAACTGGAAGAATAGCTTGTGTAACTATTTTTAAGGGTTTTGTCAATAATTAGTAATTAAAATACTAACATTGCAATACTCCTATAATTAAGTATAATTTTGGTGATATTCATTTAAATAATTATTGTTTTTCTTTTAATGATTTCGGTAATTGTCCGTTGTTTTTCAAATAATGATTACATGGGCAATTTTTACTGTCTTTGGTAAAAATAGAAAAACTATTTAACAACAGCACTACAAAAATAAGAAATATTGCTTAAACTACACACATGAATGTACTTAATGCATATCATTTGTTATTTATACATTACATTTTTGTAGTTAATAGCAAATTTTGAAGCTTAGTATAACTAGGAAGACAAAGAAAACCATTATAATATTCGGTTCTGCTTCAAATCCACTGAAAAAAAAAATAAGGTGATGGTAAAAAAGATTATAAAGTGGATGCTATTGGTTTAATTTTTTTTTACCATGCCGACCCTTTCAGTTTAACGAACCTAATCAAATTATATATTGCGTTTTTTAAATGTATTCTATTGGATGCTGAAATTAAATTATTTCCTTTTAATCGCAGTATTCCATTTTTACGCTTCAAATAACCATTAATTCCTTCGCTAATGGGGAAACGTTTAAAGTAATCAGTATCATGTTTGCCACTAACGAAGGAATTAGTTAACTCATAATGATACTCAGTTGTTGTTTCACTATACTTAGCAATGCTGCATTTTTCACCATATTTCATGAAATAAGGACATCCACCGCAATCACTGCATTCATGGATGAATTCATATTCTAATAATGGTTCTGGTAGTCCTTTTTGTTTATTATGTGCATTATTTTTTAAATTTACATTTGTTAGTTCTATTGGATTTCCATATGGGCAAATGTAGGCGTTTTCTACTCTTTCGCATTCGATTATGGAATGGTCATCTTCATTTTTTAGTGTTTTATTTTTCTTGGATTTTTTTGTTTTTTTGTTTTTATTTCTTAATTTGTTGTTTATTTGTCTTGCTAGTTTTTTAGGTAGTATTATGAAGGTTATTGATGATGTTAGTACTGTAATATTATTTTCTTTACCATCATATCCTGAATCGCAGTATATTTTTGATTTGGTGAATATTTCTTCGAGTTCTTTGTAGTTTCGTCTTTCACCATATTTTTCTTGTATTTTTTTTAAAATTAGGTAATTTTTAAATAATTGTTGTTCTATGTCTTTTAATGTTCTTTGGTCGTTGGGTTTGCGTTGTAAAAAAATCCTGATAGTACTATACTGTTGCTTGTTAGTATTTCATGCAAGTTTAGTCCCATGTCCCATTTTCCTCTTTTTGTTGGTATTTTCACTGCTTCAGGGAAGTTGATGGAAACATATTCTTTGTTGGCATCAACTAATGCTTCTTTAAATTTATCTATTTTACTATATATTGTTTTATTGTATAGTTTGATTCTTTTTAGTATTTTTCCTATTAGTTTTGTCATTTCTGGATTGTTTTTGTATTTTTTTAGTTTGCATTTAACCATTGCTTTGCTTTTTCTTATTTTTTCGGGTGTTGAGTCGTGTAGTAGGTTCCATTTTTTTCATGAGTTCTAATGCTTCTAGTTTCCTCTTCGGATATGAGGTAATGGACTGATGCATTAACTATTGCATCAGTGCTGTCTAAATAATGTTTTTTGTCTTTAGGCAAGAATTCATAATCATTCAATATGGAAACTGTGAGCAGAAATATGCTTAAAAATACTGTTTCCTCTTGCCAATCAAATAAACTGTTTAATGTGTTTCTAGTTGGCTTTCGGTTAGGTGTTAATATTTTAAATATGTCATCTGTTTTACATAACTGACATATTTTATCAAGATTATCTTCACCTCTCACTTCTGCAAAAGCCAATATTGCTAAGAGTTGCAATCGCGGATATGCCGGAGGACCTAGTTCAGAATTATAATTAGAATCAATTAATTTCATAGAATCAACAATACAAGGTTCAAATATAAAATTAATTATAGTTTTATAACGACTAGTATCTACATCCAATTCATCCAATTGGTTTATAATATTTTCTTTATTCAACCATTCATCTTCCATTATCATTTTTCACTACGCTCCAGCACATTTATTTTTAAGATTAATGGACAATAAATTAAAATAACTAAAAGTTACTAATAGTTTCAGTAATTTTTTTTCCGATTATTAATTCCCCAAATCGTTTAGTTCAATCTAATACCGATTGAAATATAATTTTACTAACTAAAACTTATTAAAATCTATTATTATTAGTTTATAATTAATTATATGTAATTTTATAGTTATATAGTTTTTTGTAATGTATTTTAGTCGTTTTCAGTTTGAATTTTCAGATTCGATTGGTGGTCGTGTGTTTAAAATTAATTATTGAAAAGGAGCATTTAGAGGCGAGAAAAATTCATGAAAAGTGTCAAAAAATAATTTTCTAATATGGCGTTATTAGGTTAAATATTATCTTGAAATAAGTAAATGATTTAATTTTGTGTTTTTATTATTAATTAGTATTATTTGGTAATGGTTTGTTCTTTTTTTTATTATTTGATGGTGTATGATGGTTTTATTTTTATTAAAACTTATTCGGTGCTATGGTTTTTAAATGGGTTAAAATAGTTTTAAATCTCGAATTTAACTGAAAAATGAATAAAAAATAAATATTTTAATTACTGCCAAAACCCAATAGGTGATTTTGGAAAAATATAAATTATTTCAAAATAATATATCCAACTTAGAGAAGAACATATAAAATTAGTAATTTTTTCAAGTGGTAGTTATGAGAATTTTGATTACGGGTTCAAATGGGATGTTAGGCTATGATTTGATTGAAGTTTTAAAGGATAAACATGAATTAATCCTTACAACTTCCAAAACATTGGACATAACAGATAAAAATCAGGTCATTGGATTCATATGCGAAAATAATCCTGATATTGTTATCAATTCAGCTGCATATACTAATGTTGATGGCTGCGAAGAAAATCAAGAAACTGCATATGGCGTTAATGCAGATGGTGTTAGGAATCTGGCACTCGGATGCAGTAAAATCGACTGCCCATTAGTTCATATCAGTACGGATTATGTTTTTAATGGGGAAAACACCAGGCCGTGGGTTGAAAATGATGAGATAGGACCTATCAGTGTTTACGGCAAAAGTAAACTCGGAGGAGAGGAAGCTATTTTAGAAATTCTTGATAAGTTTTTTATAATTCGTACGGCATGGTTATATGGAATTAACGGTGGAAATTTCCCAAAAACAATGTTAGAATTGGCCAAGAATCATT
>CADBMS010000078.1 GCA_902795935.1 uncultured Methanobrevibacter sp. | reverse complement strand
TTGAAATATTGTGTATTGATTTTAAAATTAAATTATAATAAACTATTTATAGTAAAATGGAGGATATATAATAGTATGAAATATAAAATAAACAATCCTCCAAAGTGTTATTTGTTTTCAAAGCAATTAAATCTTTTGGATTTTTGGATTGGAAAAATCGTTTACTAACTGTGCTAAAAGACTTCTAAAAAACAATAAAAACTGTTTTAGGGGTCTGAATTTTCAACAAAAAAATTCAGACCTCTAAAATAATATTATGCTTTTTTGTAAAATGAAATGTAATCTGGATTTTATATGGTTTTCATTATATTTTGTTATTTTGTTGCTACTAAATGTAATCTGAATTTCTTTTGTTGTTCAAGGCGTTGAATTTTTAGTCCTGATTGTCTGCAATAGTTTTGTATTTCCTGGATGCTACTTGCTTTTACATCGCCGTGCCCTGTTAAGTTTGCTAACTTCATTACAATATTGTTCATGAAGAATAATGCTATTTTGGAGCCGGTGTTATCTCTTAATATTAGTTTTCCTCCAGGTTTTAGCACCCGGTATACTTCTTTG
Source organism: uncultured Methanobrevibacter sp. (assembly GCA_902795935.1). Lineage (GTDB taxonomy): Archaea > Methanobacteriota > Methanobacteria > Methanobacteriales > Methanobacteriaceae > CADBMS01. The sequence goes on along the minus strand of CADBMS010000078.1, from coordinate 3,836 downwards.
AAAAAAGATAATGGATTTGGATAGTGGTGAAAACTTTGGGAGTTTATAACTATGTCAAATGTGTTATCTTCCAACGGCATGTTTTCACAATCTCCCTCAATGAATGTTGTGTTTTTTAGGTTCTTCTTTTTAGCAGTTTTTATCATTTCGGGTGATAAATCTAGTCCAATGTAGTTCTTATCGGGATATTCTATGGTTAATAAACTTAACATTGGTCCTGTTGCACAACCTGCATCGAGTAGTGTTTCAAAGTCTTGTTTTTTTATTTCATCAAGTATTGGAGGGTAATCTTCTTTACACATTCCATATATTCCGCTGTTATTGGATTCATATTTTTGGGCTGCTTTGTTAAATTCCTTTATTGATAATTTTTTATATTCTTTGGCAGTTTTCATTTTATATGCCTCTCGTTTCATTATAAGAAAAATTAATAAATAAAACTGAATTTGAATTTTCTACAAAAATTAAAAACAATTGAATATAAAATCTATATTCTATTTTTTTTTATTTAGTAAGGGGTTGAGTTTATATAGGCTTTTTAGAATCTGTTTTCAACAGGTGATTTAATTGTTTGATTGTTTTTTTTAACTTTTTATAATTCGTAGTTTAGTCTTTATTGTAAACTCTTACTGACCAAAAACAATATTTCACAATAATGAAATTTTTAGGTATAACTAAATTTTTAGTCAAATAAATATTATGCATTGCAATATATAAATTTTTAGGCATACCTAAATTTTATATAGTGTGAACAATTATAAAAAAATAAGAAATTTAGGAGAAACTAAAAAATGATGGAAAGCATTAACATAAAAGATTTAATTACCGTAGGAATATTTTCAGTGATAAATATAATACTCATATTTACCTTTGGTATGTTAGGCTACATACCCATATTAATGCTTGGACTACCAATAATCGGAGCTTTAGTCTGGGGAATCCCTTTCATGCTATTTTTAACAAGAGTTAATAAATTTGGTATGATTACATTAATGGGCCTAATCATAGGAATTGTAATGTTCTTAAGTGGCCACACTTGGATACCAATAATAGTATACACAATAACAGGACTCTTATCAGACATTATAATAAAAACCCAAAATTATTCTTCAATAAAAACATCAATAATAGGTTATGCAGTATTCGCAGTAGGACTCATAGGAAACATGTTACCCTTCTTCATATTACGAGATTACTACATAAGTGCTATGAATGCATCTATGGGGGTAGAATATGTTAACTTCATAACACCATTCTTACAATACCATTTTCTCATAATATTAGTCATATTAACATTCATCGCTGGGCTAATAAGTGGATATGTCGGAAAACTTGTATTAAAAAAACATTTCAAAAAAGCAGGTATGGCTTAAAATGATGGAGGAATTAAATACAAAACTAACAAATAAGTCTGGATTCCATATGGACCCAAGAACAAAAATATTTATCCTCATAATTTTAAGTTTTATGGTCTTTAATGATGCACCATTATACATCTCAGGAATCCTAATTTTAATTCCATTCACATCATTATTTTTATCAAATCATAAGAAAATGGCCACATCATATATCTTATTATATTTAATCGCAACTTATCTCAAAATATATGTAAATCCCAGTTTAACTGGCCCTTCAAGTATGATAAGTGCATCATTCACATACACCATCACAAGAATGTTGCCCGTTATAATTATGGGAACATATACTGTGATAACAACAAAAGTAAGTGAATTTGTAGCATCAATGGAAGAAATTAATGTTCCAAAATATATTATAATCCCATTGTCAGTTATTTTTAGATACTTACCAACAATCTATGAAGAAATAAAATCAATAAGAAATGCAATGAGGATGAGGGGAATTGGTCTGAATTTCAAAACCTTAAAAACCCCTCTAAAGCTAGTTGAATTTTATATGATTCCCATTTTAATTAGTGCAGTTAAAACAAGTGATGAACTATCAGCAGCATCACTAACAAGAGGATTAAGCAACCCTCAAAGAAGAACTCATCTTGAAATAGTTAATTTCAGCAAAACAGATGCAATATTCATAATATTTGCCATTTTAGGTGTTGTAATGTACGCATATTATTTTATAGGAGACATATTACTTGTTTAAAATAGATAATCTTTCATTTTCATATAATACTAATGAAAAAGAATTAAAAAACAATGTAGAGAATATTAATTTAAAAATTAAGAAAGGAGAAGTTGTTTTACTTTGTGGAGAATCCGGTTGTGGTAAAACAACCACCACCCGTTGTTTAAATGGATTAATACCCTACTTTTTTAATGGACAAAGAACTGGAGAAGCCTATCTAAATGGAAAGAAAATTAGTGAAATGCCAATATACAAATTAGCTGAAAATATAGGTTCAGTATTTCAAGATCCCAAAACCCAATTTTTCAATGTGGATACCACAAGTGAAATCATTTTTGGATGTGAAAACTTATCTATGCCTGAAAATGAACTTAAAAAAAGATTAAAAACAGTTGTAGATGAATTCAAATTATACAATTTATTAGATAAAAGTATCTTTAAAATATCTGGTGGAGAAAAGCAGAAAATAGCATGTGCATCAGTAAATGCAGTTTATCCAGATGCTTTCATATTAGATGAACCATCATCCAACTTAGATTCAGAATCTAGTTGGAATCTTAGGGACATACTCCAAAAATGGAAAGCGGATGGAAAAACAGTTGTTATTGCAGAACATAAATTATTTTTCTTAGAAGATGTTTTAGATAGGGTGATATTTTTTAAAAATGGCAAAATAGAATCTGAATGGAATATTGATGAATTTAAAAAAATAAATCATAGAAAATTAGGATTACGGCAATTAAACCTAAATAATTTAAAAGTATATCATAATGATTATTATTCTAAAAATCAAGAATTCTTTGAACTTAAAAATTTCACTTTCAAATATGATAAATCACCAATACTCGATATTAAACATGTCCAAATTCCTAAAAATGAAATAATTGCAATTATTGGAAAAAATGGTGCTGGAAAATCAACTTTTGCACATTGTCTATGTGGCCTTGAAAGATCATGCAAAGGTGAATTAATACTTGATAATAAAGTATTAAAAAGAAAAGAGCGTTTAAAAAAGAGTTATATGGTTATGCAAGATGTTAATCACCAATTATTTGCTGAAAGTGTTATTGATGAAGTTTTATTAAGTATGGATGATGAAAATGAAGAATTAGCCGAAGATATATTGAAAAACCTGAACTTAATCCATTTAAGAGATGTGCATCCAATGGCATTATCAGGTGGAGAAAAGCAAAGAGTAGCAATAGCCTCAGCCATAGCATCAAAAAAAGAAATATTGGTATTTGATGAACCAACAAGTGGCCTTGATTTAAAAAACATGATGGATGTTAGTAAAAATTTGATTTACCTTCAAAAATTAGGAATTACTTCATTTATAATAACTCATGATTATGAATTAATCCTAGAAACTTGTACTCATATCATACATTTCGATAATGGATTGATAATTGACAATTATAAAATAGATGAAGAAAAATTAAAAAAATTTTTTATTAAATAATATTTAAGATAAATAAATAAAATTAAGGAGTTTACAATGTCATTTAATCAAAATAACAATCAATTTATAAGATTATTAAATTATTCTGGAAATTACAAATACTTAACCATATTAGGAATAATATTCTCAGGATTAAGTACAATAAGCTTATTAATCCCTTATATTTACATATGGGATGTAGTAAACGAATTATTAATGGTTGCTCCAAACTTTGCAAATGCAAAAAACTTAGAAACATATGCACTAACTGCATTTTCATATGCACTATTAGGCATAA
>CADBMS010000077.1 GCA_902795935.1 uncultured Methanobrevibacter sp. | reverse complement strand
GTTTATTAAGCATATCCTATTTTTTAATTACCCTATTAAGTTTAAACATACTTAATGTAAATGTACTTCATGCATTGTTACTATCAATTATATCAACTATATTTTCGGGATTAACAATAGTGTTTATTAATTATTTAAAAAATGACCTTTTCATATGTACGTCTGTAAGTAATTGTTTTAATTTGAATAGATCTATTGTTGATATTTTATATTTTGAAGAATTAGCTTCTGAGTTTTCTAATAAAAAAGTAATAAGTTTAATTGGCATTGCAAAGGATATTAAAATTTCAACTTTAAATATTGATAAAATAAAAGAAAATTTGGATTTAGATATTTTAGTAGCTTTTGAGAATATCTTGCGAGAAGTAGATAAGTTAACATATATAATAAGCCATAATTTATCTAAAAATAATCTTAATTTCAATATTACATTACATAAATTTGAATCAAAATTAAAAATCTTATACCGATTTAAAGAACAAGATGTGCCTATTAAAGAGGTATTAACTAAAAGTGAAGAGTTATTTTCTATTTTTAAAAGAGCAAATAATATCCTAAGTGATGAATTTGATGAAAATTATACTTTACCAAAATTAACTTCAAATATTTATGTAATAGATATTATTAAGGCTAATTTAACTATGGATGATATTTATGTTCAAAATTTCATTCGTTTTGTATTGGCAAACATATTTTTGATTATAATTTTAGCTTTAATGGGTAATTATAGCATTCACAACACAATAGTTTCTTTTATTATATTATTTTTACTTATTAAACCCAATAATAATGATAATGGTATGATGATTGGTCATATAATTGGAATATTGCTAATTATTAGTCTAACATTAGGTTTATCATTATTCTTCCATGCTATTTTATTGTCATATTGCATTCTATTTTTAGTTATAATTTTAATCTGCTTAATACCTATATTTAGGAATAATAATTTAATTAAAGATTTTATTTTTGTAGCAATATTATCTTTAATACAACCAATTAATCTTATTTTAGATAATGGTTTAAATTATTTGATTATTTCATGTATTGCTTCGTTAATTGCATTATTTGTTAATTTATTTTTTTATCCACGTATTTATAAACATAATTTATATGATTCTCTTAGTTTTAAGATAGATGCTAATTTTAGTTTTGTTTTTGAAGTTTTACTATCTGAAAATTTAGATAAGTATTCTGAATATTGGAATAAAGTTTCACAAAAAAATAATGAATTTGATGCTACATTAAATATCCTGGTTAATGAATATTTTGTTAGTAATGAGTTTATTTTGGGTTATGCTAATATTTCATCTATTATTGATGCAATAACTTTGAAAGCTTTAGCATTTAATACGCATGTTGAATTTAAAAAATCTGAAAATTTAATTATTAGTTTAGATTTAATTAAACAATTCATGGGTGAAATTAATTATAATTTGAAAAATGGTTCTAAAACATTAGATTATAATAGATTTTCTAATATATGTTCTAACTTAACGGAATTTAAGATGGGATGTGATGATAAACAATCTTTTTTAGCATTTGATTATTTATTGTGGATTATTTATGATTTATATTTATTATGTATTTTAATTGATAATCTTCGTTTAAATGAAGATTTCAGTAGGGATATTTCTTTTTAATTAGTTTTTTTTCATTCAAAAATTTAAGTATTACTTTAATATTTAAATGTAATAATTTATATATTAGTTCTTATCATAATACTAAGTATGTAATACAATATTTAATATAAGTATTACAAAAACTTAAAGGAGAATCATAAAAAATGCCATTAAATTACTCCAAATTTGCATTCACAGACAATATAGAAACAATAATAATAGATAAACAAAAATTTACATTTGATGAAGCAAGTGAATATCTAAAAACACATCCTCGAAGTGAAGATGTAGTTTATTTCTCAGTATCTCTGACTAAAGAAGAAATATTACAATTAGAAGAAAACTTTTATAAAGTACTAGATGACTTAAAAACAAAAGAAAAAATAGTAAAACAATATCTAAAAGATCTTCAACGACAAAAAAAGCAAATATTTGAATATGATTAGCAATTAAAAAAATGGGGTTCACATAAAAGAGCAATATAATTCATTTAAAAAAATAGAAAAAAATTTATAATGATTTTTTTAAATAACTTGCTCTTTTAGATAATTCTGCATTTTGATCAGTTAAACCAACCATATCATCTGGTAAATTATCTAAATCACCATATTTCATTAAATCACTAACAGTTTTTTCTTTTCTTATAAATGTACCAGCATAAACATTAAAACCAAAAGGTAAGTGCTTTTTAGCAACTTCTTTAACTTTAGGAACAACATCTTCATCCATAATTTCCATTAAAATACGCCCAGTTTTAATTTGTAAATCAATTTCTTCTCCTTTAACATTTATAATTTTTCTATCAGGGTTAGTGGGATCATCTGGAAGGCGTTGGCCTTGTAAAACTATTCTATTAATATTTTCAATTTCATTAAGTTCAATTAATATTTTTTCAGTTGTATCTGCACTTAAAATTCTATGTGGAAAAATTTGAATATCCATAAAAATCACATTTTTTCATAAATCTTAATAATTCATTATTATTTTAGTATATTTAAAATATTATGTCTTAACTCTATTAATAACTTAGTCATTAAAAATTTCTTCAAGTTCACTTAATTTATCAACAATATTTATAAAGTTAGGACATAGTTTTTCACAATAACCACAAGCATTACAATTAGAAGCCCTTTGTTTAGGAGTTAATATAAAATCATATTGATTTTTAGCAATTTTAATATTAAATAATTCATCATCTTCATTATTTGAAAACATATACATATTATTCAATATTTCAAAGTTTTTAGGAATATCAACACCTTCAGAACAAGGCATACAATAACCACATTTATCACAATTCACATTGATATGGTTTCTATAAGCAAAACGAACTTCTTTAATAATATCTTTATCATTACTAGTCATACAATCAGGTAATGCTTTATTTGCAAATGAAATATTTTCTTTAACTTGGTCTAATGTAGACATACCACTTAAAACAATATCAATTTCTTCATAGTCCCAAATAAAATTTAAACACCATTCTGCAGGAGTTTTAATATCATCTGCAAGATTCCAAATTTCCTGAATATCCGAGGGAATATTATTAGTTAGACAACCACCAAGTAAAGGTTTCATAGCTACAACACCAATACCATTATTTTTAGCATATCTAATGCCTTCAAATCCAGCTTCATTATTAACATCCATAAAATTAAACTGAATTTGAGTCAAATCCCATACATAAGTATCAATAATTTCAAAAAATAATTCTAATTCACCATGAAAGGAAAATCCAGTATATTTAACTAGACTTTCATCTTTAATTTTGTCTAAAAACTCCAAAACACCAAATTTAACTAATTTTTTCCAATAATATGGGTTAACTAAATCAAGTAAATAAACATCAATACAATCACAGTTCAAAGTTTCTAATTGTTTCTTGAAATAAAAACATAAATCGTCTTTATTATTAATAAGCCAAACTGGCATTTTACTAGAAATTAATACTTTTTCACGATACTCAGGATATCTATCAAAAAAATCAGATAAATAGGATTCATACTTAGTTCCATGATGACATATATCAATATAATTAATTCCATTATCTAAAGAAAATTTAATGATTTCATCACTGTGTGTTATATCAATGTCATGATTATCATTTAATAAGGGTAAATTAACAGTATCTAAGCCTAAAATTGAAACTTTTTCTTTTGTAGTTCCTAATTCGCGATAAAACATAAAAAACTCCATTTTTATATAAAAAATTAAAATTTAGAATAAAATAAACAAACATTCTGCCATTCACACTCTTTACAAATAGTGTCAATTTTATCAAAATCTAAAACATCAAACATTTTTGTTATAATATTTAAATAAGAATAAACGTTTCCCACTTTTAAATCTAAACAATCTAAGGTTAAATTGTCTCGTTTTTTAATATTTAAATCTGTTTCAGGATTTTTACAAATACCTTCATTAAGATTTGGACAGAATGAACAAATATCATCACTAGAATTAAGAATTTTCACATAAATGTCATTTGAATTATTTAAAAAATTAATTAAAGAAGCCATATTTTCAATAAAAGATTCACTATAACCTTTATTTTGGAAACCTTGTATACAAAGTAAATGATGGCCTCTTAAGTTTATAATATTTGATTTATTCAAAGTATCACTTAATTACTTTATAGAATAATGATGCAGAACCTATTTTAAGAAGATCTCCAATAATAAATGGAACAAAACCCATAAGCATTAAATCAACTAAACTTACTTGTATTCCTGTTGTTTGGGATAAAGAAAGATATAATCCAATTAAACCAGGAACATAAATACAAATTAAACTTGTAATGCCAATTAAACTGAATGTTTGGATAAAATTTAATCTGTTTTCATATTTTTCAGAGAAGTGACCTATAATAAATGAAGTTAATATAAATCCTAATAAATAACCCATATTAGATTCCAATACTATTTCTATTCCTCCAGTCATTCCAGCAAACCATGGTATTCCCATAATTCCAAGAGTTACATAGAATATTTGACTTAAACTACCTAATTTTTTACCTAAAAGTACACCTGAGATTAATACTGCAAATGTTTGTAATGTAATTGGAACTGGAGTCCAATGTAGAGGTATAACTATTTGCGCACAAATACCTGTAATTGCAGCCATTCCCAGTGCCATAGCTAATTTTGTTATTGTAGGGTTGATTTTTTGATTAAAATCTTTTTTGTAAGTTTCATTATGGTTAATCAAGATGTTTTCCTCCAAAAACTATGTAATTACTTTATTTTAACAGATTTTAATTGTAAAATAATTATTTCTATAAAATATAATAATTATTTTGTTCATGATGATATAATAAGTTTATTATAAAATATTTTTTATTAAAAAAGAGTATAACTTTTAGTTTTTATTGTTTTGCTTTATCATAAACATGTTTAAGGGTTTCCATATCGACACTAGTGTAAATCTGGGTAGTTGAAAGATTAGTGTGCCCTAATAATTGTTGTATGGCTCTTATGTCCACTCCATTTTTTAAAAGATGTGTTGCAAAGGAGTGTCTTAGAATATGTGGTGTGACTTTTTTATTAAGTCCTAATTGTTTAGCATATTTTTTAATCATAATCTGAACATAACGTGGACTCAATGATTCATTTTGACGATTTACAAATAGATATTCCACTTCAGGGTCATGATTTTGAACATGTTCTTCAAGTAATATTTTAGTATCTTCATCAAATAAGACTACTCTGTCTTTATCTCCTTTTCCTCTGATTCTAAGTGTTCTTTCAAATAAATCAATATCATTTATTCGGATTTTAACTATTTCTGAAACCCTAAGGCCTGAAGAGTATAATAATGCTAAAATTAATTTATCTCTTTTTTGAATTTTTTGTTTAAATTCACTATCATCACTTGTATAATCAACTGAATTTATTAATTCTACTACTTCTTTTTCATTAAGAGATTTTGGTAACGATTTGGTTCTTTTAGGTGTTTGTATTTCATTTAAATAATTTATTTCATTAAATTCAAAAAATTTTTTAACAACAACTGTTACAAGGTATATGTAATTTTGAGTAACTTCTTTATCTCTTTTAAGATATTGTATGTATCTTTTAAATGATCTTAAAACATGTTTTTCTGTGTATAATTTAGCTTCATTTTTTAAGAATTTATGAAAGTTTATAACAATAGATTTATATGTTTTTATTGTGTTTCTTGAATAGTTTCTAATTTCTAATTCTGTTAAATAATCTTCAATCATCTCTTCAAAGTCATATATTTTTAAAATAGATTTGTATTCTCCAGCATCATCTTTAAGTGGTAATTGGGTCTTGTTAGAGTTGATTTGATTTATATTATTTTGTTGGTATGCTTTCATTATTTTAAGATTCCTTATCTTTTTACAGTTCGTTATATTCGTTTAAGAGTTATGTTGTTTCGTTTTATAAAATTTTTTGAAAATTGATTATAATATTTTATTTAATTAATATACGTCTTCATTTAATGTTTCTAAAAGGAAACTTACAGGTCGGAATCCATCATTACAAGATATTAATGCAGATTTTTTATTTTTCATCCATCCATTGTAAATATTTTCACCACCATGGGCTAATGTCATAACAAAGGGGGATAATGTAGTCCATGCACTTTCACAGAAGTTTTCTGGTTTAGACCATCCATTAGCAATAAAAATATCTCCTTCATTAACATCACATGCATGTTCTAATGGGTTTTCATATTTTTCAATAAGATCTTGATGATTTACTTTTCTTAGTACGGTTATTTTTACTTTTTTCATATTATTTTCCTTTAATTTAAGTAAAATAAATTAAGATTAGTTATATGATATTTAATAAGTTTTTTTAGCTATAAAAAAGGAATAATAAAAATGATTATTTGGTAACCACTTTTATTTTTTCAGGACGTTTAGCTAATTCGCCTGCTTTAATTGCCACTATATATTTGATTTCTTTAGTACTGGAGATATCTACTAGTCTTTGGCTTACAACACCATCGAATACAACTGCGTATGGTTGTTTATTAATTTTTTTGATTTCATCGTATATGTGTTCTACACGAACTTCTTTTATTATATTTAATGAATCATCTAGGATTTCTCCATTACCGGTTCCTTCTAATTTAGAGAGGATATTTTTAAGTAAACTTATTTTACTTGCACTAGCACTTTTTGGTTGAATTTTAACATCTAAATCATGATACATTTGCTCTATAGGGACTTTGTTTCTTAAAGCTATCATGATTTCGTCTTTTTCTAAGTCTTCAACTTCTTTACCTCGCGGTGCTCGGGTTACGTAATCAATGTCACCTACTTGTAATAATTCTTTGAGGATTAATTCTCCACCACGATCTCCATCAACAAATGCAGTAACTGTTTTTTTATGGGTTAAGTCTGCTACGGCTTTAGGTACATTAACTCCTTCAACAGCTACGGTATTTTTTATACCATGTTTTAGTAAGTTTATCACATCAGATCTGCCTTCCACAACAATGATTGCATCTGAAGTGTGAATATTTGGTCCTGCAGGAAGTTTTTCTTCTCCAAAATCACTTATTTCATGAATGCGCATGGCTTCTTTAACTTCTTCAATCATTTTAAGACTTTTTGGTGTTGATTCATTCATCATGCTGGCATAAATTTCTTTTGCACGATCAACTACTTTTTTTCGTTTAACTGCTCTAACATCTTCTACTTTTGAAACTTGGATGTAAGCTTCACATGGTCCAACACGATTAATTGTTTCTAGTGAAGCAGCCATTATTGCAGTTTCAACACGATCCAAACTTGAAGGAATTATTATTTCTCCTTTGGAACGTCCTCCTTTTGAGTTAATATTAACTTTGATTCTCCCGATTCGTCCAGTTTTTTGGAGTTCTCTGAGATCCAAATCATTACTTAAAAGACCTTCGGTCTGCCCAAAAATTGCACCTACAACATCAGGTTTTTCAACAATACCGTTAGCGTTTATTTGGGCATGGATAAGGTATTTTGTTGTACTTATTTCTTCTGGTTTAATTCCCATTTTAAGCCTCCTAATAATATATTTAGATACTTTGGAGGATTATGAGTTATCAGCATATAAATTAAATGATAATCTGTAAGTAATAATCTAAGTGTACAGACATGATAACAAGATAACCAACAGAATCAGAAGGGATAACTATAAAGTTTTAATATAAAAAATTACTAATTTAAAAGAAGTAATATTATCTTTTTGAATTATTATAATTTTAATGTTTAATTATGTATAATTCTTTATTTTAAGAGTTATTTTATTTTTATTTACTAAGATATTTATTTTAACTTGTTTTCATTATAAATTCCAGTAATTGATTATGAACTAATATTTTTTTGTTGTTTCATTAGTTTTATCATTTTTCTATAAAATATATGCTCCTGTATTTTTTTAGATAATATTATTATTTTTTGATTTTGTAAATTTCTTCTTTGTAAATGTAATTAATTCACTTAAACTTATGTTAAGTTAATTCCTAATTGACTACTGTAATTAGTATCTATATCTAATATTATAACAATTCTAATATATAAAATACTATATTTTAATTTTTCAGCAAATATGTTCTATTAAGTTGTTTTTGAATGTTTATTTTATTTTGCCGATGTTATGTTTAATAATATATTTTATTTTTTAATATTTGATTTATTTAAGAGTTTAGAAATGTTTATACTTTTTTTATAGCTTGATTTATCTTTTTTTATTATTAATTTTTCTTAAAAGATTTTTAATATATTATAATAAGGTATATAAATAAGATTAATTTACTATTAATAAGTAATTATATAATTTATAATATTATAATACTTATTATTTTATTGGAGGAAATATAAGTGGCAAAAGGCCTTATTCGTATTGTTTTAGATATATTAAAACCACATGAACCTATAATACCATATTATGCAACTTATTTAAGTAAAGTTGATGGTGTTGAAGGTGTAAATATTACTTTACTTGAAATTGATAAGGATACTGAGAATATTAAAGTAACAATTCAAGGTAATGATCTTAATTTTGAAGATATTTCTAGCGCTGTAGAATCTTATGGTGGAACAATTCACAGTGTTGATGAAGTTGTTGCAGGTAAGAAAATGGTTGAAGAGGTTACTACTCCTCAAGATTAGGATGAATCTTTATGTCAGCTGACAAAACAAAACTTTCTCCTAATTCTTTATTAAAAAAATTCACCTCTAAAAAAGAAACTTCAAATGATTTGGAGTTTACTGAATTTTTTAATAAAGTGAAAACTATTGATAATGCTCTTTCTTTAACTGAATTACGTGAAATTAAAGATTTAATTTCAACTTGCCAATTATCTGATGCTTTATTTGAGGTATCTGGGTCTAATGGTGTAATTCCTGGTATAAAACCAGTTAATGGTAATTCTGTTATTGGTAGGGTTTCTACGGTTTTAACTGATAGTCTTGATTGGGGTACATCTTTAGCTGGCATTGAGAATGCTGGTAGAGGAACTGTTTTATTTATTCAAGTCATTGGTGATAATGCTGCTATTTGGGGGGAGTTAACTTCAACTACTTCTTTAGAACAAGGATTAGCTGGTACTGTTATTTATGGTGCTTGTCGTGATTATGAAGACCTTCAAGATTTAGAGTATCCGGTATTTTCTAAAGTTATTGTTCCTAATGCAGGTAAACCTTTAAATGAGGGAAAAATAGATATTTCTCTAGATTTAGGTGGTATTATTGTTAATCCTGGTGATTATATTGTTGGAGATTCTTGTGGTATTGTTATAATACCTCAAAACATCTTTGATGAAGTTATACGGGCATTGTGGGATATTAAAGTTAAAGAGAAAAATATTATTTCTAATATTAAGAACGGTAAAACTCTTTTTGATATTGTTTTTGGTGATGAGTAATATTATATTGTATATTATTTTTTGAGTCTGTAAAATTTTATAGGCTTTTTTTGATTTTACTTTTTGCAGTTGTTTTTTT
>CADBMS010000076.1 GCA_902795935.1 uncultured Methanobrevibacter sp. | reverse complement strand
TAATTAATTTAAAAAATAAAATAATGAGTAACAATATAAAAAGAGAATTAAATATAAAACTAACAACATCCATAAACAAATGAAAATATTTAATATCTATAATAGAATTACTTACTATATATAAAAAGCTATCTTTTAACTAAGGTGATGTATATGAGTAAATACTCTTTAAGTAATTTTGTAAATACAAATAAAACCTCTGAAGACGAAACAGAATATTTTGAATTAGAAAATGATTATATCTTAGATATACATATGGATGGTTCAGTAAAAGTGAAATTAGGTTCCATGATTGCATATACTGGAGATATTTCATTTGAAAAAGAATCCAGCTTTAGTGGAGGATTAAGTAAATTTGTTAAAAAAGCAATAACACAAGAAGCACAAGTAATGATGGATTGTGAAGGATATGGTCACTTATATGTAGCAGATAGTGGTAAAAGAGTAAATATAATTCACCTTGAAGAAGGAGAAGTGATTTACGTAAATGGTAACGATGTTTTAGCATTTGAAAACACTGTCGACTGGGATATCCAAATGTTTTCAACAGGCCAAATGGCAAGTTCCAATTACTCCCATATGCAATTGGTTGGTGAAGGAATGATTGCAATAACTACTGAAGGTAAAGCCATTGTACTCCAAGTAACACCAGATCAACCAGTATATACTGATCCTGATGCAACTGTAGCATGGTCAAATGGATTACAAATTAACACTAAAACAGATTTTAACCTAAAAACACTTATAGGTAAAAGTAGTGGTGAAACATTCCAAATGGAATTTAGAGGTGAAGGATTCGTAATAGTTCAACCTTTCGAAGAAGTTTATATACCAACAAGCTACTAAATGAGGTTAATAATATTAACCATCACTTTTTTATTTTAAAATAAATAGTGCATGATTCTTTTTATGAATTTTATAAATATAATTGTATTAATAATAAACACTAAAATTATTCTTTAGATAAGATAGTAATTAATATAAAAAAGTAAATGATTGAAATTTTAAAAAAATAGAAATTGATAAAATTTTTATCAATATTTATCTAAATAGTGTTATTTAAACGAATTAGACATTTAATAAATCTAATTCATCAAGTTGATTATATACTTTTTTAACACCTAATTGAGAATCATCAATTGTTTTTGCACCAGTACATACAATTTTGCCAGATCCAAATAATAATAAAACAATTTTAGGGTCTGCTAAACGGTATACTAAACCTGGAAATTGTTCTGGTTCATATTCTGTGTTTTCCATTTCTAATGCAATTAATTCTAAGTTTAAAGGTGTTTGGAAGTTAGCAGATGCTACAATATTTTGTACTGTACATTCATATTCAAATGGGATTTCTTTATCTTTTTTTCTCATTAAGTCTAATGTGTTTTTAATTGCTAATTTTGAATCATCAATATTTTTTGCTCCAGTGCAAATTAACTTACCAGAATCGAATATTAAAATTGCAGTTTTTGGTTCTTTTAATTTAAATACTAAACCTGGAAATTGTTCTTTATTAAAAGTTACTCCTTCTAACATTTCAGATACATCAGTAAGTACTAATCCTTTATTAATATTAGCTGAGGTTACTATATTTTCTATCTTTATATTGAAATCTATCAAACACAATCCTCCTCAAAAAATTAAGATATTAAATAATCAAATATTTATTGATAAATTATAAATTATAAATTAACTTTTTATATTTAAAAATTAATTATCGAATATAATTAATTAATGTGTTTAACATATATATATTTATTATATATTTGAATTAATAAAAAATATTAGACAATTCTAAAGGGAGATTTAACCATTGAAAAAGTATTTAAAAATACTTGGAATAATATTTTTCTCCATAATCCTTATAATTTCAAGTTCAGGTTGTTTAAACGATTCAACAGTACCTAGTGAAAAAATCAATACAACAACAGATATGAATGAAGATGGATCTTATTATTCTAAAGAAGATGTTGCAAAATATATTAAAACATATAATCATTTACCACCAAATTATATAACTAAATCAGAGGCTCGAAAATTCGGTTGGTCTGGTGGCCCATTAGAAAAATATGCACCAGGTAAACGTATTGGTGGAGACATATTTACAAATAGGCAAAAAGTTTTACCTAATGGAGATTACTACGAATGTGACATCACAGACAATGATAGTAATACTAGAGGTGCTAAAAGGATAGTTTACTCCACTGATGGGCGTGTATATTATACTGAAAATCATTATAAAACATTTGTAGAGTTGAATTAATGAAGAAAATTAACATAGATGGATATAAAATAAAAAAATATGGACATATCTATCTTAAAAAAATATTAAAATTTCCAGATTATTATGGTGAAAATTTAGATGCATTATATGATTGTTTAACAGATATTGGAACTGATACTGAGATTATTTTAAGTAATGATGAATTAGTGCATAATGAAATAATTGATACATTCAAAGATGCAAGTAATGAAAACTCACATATTTCTTTTAAAATAACAGATTAATCATAATAAAAGATGCATATTTATAATATATTAAATCAGAGTTTAATTTAAATATAAATTTTTAAATTTTTATTAAAGAACCGTTAAAATAAACTCTTAAATTTAATTAAGTTCTAGTTGATAAAAACAAAATAAAATTACTGATAATACTAAAATCATTAAGATGATAAGTATCAAAAAGGGAAACTATATATTAGATGAAGTTAATATTTAATAATTGAGTAGGGATGGTATGATATAGTGCCTTCCCTATGTCCCCACGTATCATATATTAAAATAAAAAATACTTTTTTTATTAAGATTAATTGAAGTAACATTTAAAAGATAATTAATAATTCAATTATTCAAAACCATTTTATGAAAATATAAGTTTATAATGATTGAATTATTAAAACTTGAAAGAGTTACTGTGCTTTAAAATTATAGTTATCAATTTAAATAATTACATTTATTAAATTTAAATTGGCTTTGTAGAAAACCTTTTTTTCTAATTTTAAACTTAAAGTTAATAAAACAAATCTTTTATATATTACTTTAATCATATTTTTTAGTATAAAAATATTAATCTTGCCTTTTGGCACAAATTGTTTTTTGTAAGATATTTTGGATATTAGTGTGATAAAATGAGAATAAGTATGTCTTTACCTAAGAGTTTGCTTGATGATTTTGATAAAGTTTTAGCTGATAGAGGTTACCATTCAAGATCTAAAGGAATTCGTGATGC
Organism: uncultured Methanobrevibacter sp.; assembly: GCA_902795935.1. Taxonomy (GTDB): domain Archaea; phylum Methanobacteriota; class Methanobacteria; order Methanobacteriales; family Methanobacteriaceae; genus CADBMS01. The sequence goes on along the minus strand of CADBMS010000076.1, from coordinate 1,310 downwards.
ATTAAATGATTATATTTTAAGATATAAATGGATGAAAGAAATCGAAGGTGAAAGAGTAGGAATTGTATCAGTTATGTATGACCACCACTATACGGGGGTTATGGAAAAAGTTGCAGATGCACAACATGAATTTAAAGATTATATTAATGCAACAATGCATGTTCATTTAACAGATAACTATTGTTTAGAAGTTATTGTTGTAAATGGTGATGTTTCTAAAATAAGAGATTTAACAGAAAAAATGATGAGATTAAAAGGTGTAGAAAATGTTAGATTGATTAGCACTCCAACTACTGATTCTTTATCTCATTACCATGATGATTTTGATGATGAAATTTAATCACCATATATTATTTTTTTAATGCTTTTTTTTAAGATTTTATAATATATTTTTTTCAATCAAAAATATTATAACTTATAAGTTACTAGAATATATATATATATAATGATTTTAAGTTAATTAATTATTAATGTTTATTCTAAAGTAGATGTAATAATTAATTCACGCCTCTTTAAAATAATTTTTATAAATAAATTAATAATTTTTTGGTTTTTATGAAAAATGAAATAGCAGTTGCAGGTTTACTATTTGTATTAGGAATAATATTTGTAAATGGAGCTATTGAAAAAGAAGAAGTGAATTTTAAAGAGGATCTTGTTAAAAATAATGATTCTGTTGGTTGGTTGGATAATCCTAATGACTCTTATTGGGATTCACCGCCATATATAACGGCTCAATCATTTAAATCAAAAACAAATCAATCATATGCTAATATAACTGTTGAATATAAATTTTACGATTATTATGGTAAGTATATGGGTGGTGAAAATGTCACTGTTGATTTTTCTGAAGAAGGAGATATTGTTGCATTATCTTCAATAAAACTTTCACACAGACCTTCTTCTTTCACTGCTGAGCTTATTTCTGCAACACCTATAGATGAATAAACTGTTAATGTTTATTAATTAAATTTTATGAGGTTATTTTTATGGATTTAGATAAATTAATACAAATTTTAACTGAAATTAAAGAAGAACACGGAAATATTGAAGTATTCTTAGAAGATTTAGATGACAGCATTTGTGCAATTGGTGATGTTTCTTTTAAAACTAAAGAAAATTTATTTGAAAACCCTGATGATGAAATGCCTGATGGATTACTTTTGATAAGTCCATTCTTTTTAGATGAAGATGAATAGTAGATAACTATTTAGGGCTCTGAATTTTTTTTGTTGAAAATTCAGTCTAATTTTTTGTATTTTTGTTTCTTTTATTGTTAAACAGGTTGTGTTTGTAAAAATACATTTTTA
>CADBMS010000075.1 GCA_902795935.1 uncultured Methanobrevibacter sp. | reverse complement strand
TTAAAAATTAAATTATAATTAAAATATTTTATGTTTATTCCTTAATTGTTTATAAATTTATTAAAAAGAAAATTTTTAATACTTATTTAAACTAATTTTTTTATATTTATATCAAAAATAAATTAAATTATTATATTTAAAATTTTGATTTATATTAATTATTGTATTTTTTGCATATATAGGATGGATAGTATGTTTTGGAATGAAAAAATTGAATGTATGTCTAGAGCAGATTTAGAAGAATTACAATTAAAAAAATTACAAAATACCGTTCAAAGAGCATATGATAAAATTCCATATTATCATGATAAATTTGAAGAAATGCAAGTTTTTCCAGAGGATATTCAAACATTAAGTGATATAACTAAATTGCCCTACACTACTAAGGATGATTTACGTTCAGTTTATCCATTTGGTTTATTAGCTGTTAATCAAAAAGATGTTGTTGAGATTCATACTTCATCAGGAACTACGGGTAAGCCTGTTGTTTCGTGTTATACTCCTAAAGATTTAGATGTTTGGTCTGAAGTTATGGCAAGAGGTTTGACTATGATGGGTATTGATGAAAATGATATGATTCAAAATACTCATGGTTATGGTCTTTTCACTGGAGGATTTGGTCTTCATTATGGTGCTCAAAAAATAGGTGCCACTGTAATTCCAATTTCCACTGGTCAAACAAGGAGACAAATTGAGATTATGAATGATTTTGAAACATCTGTAATGATTTTCACACCATCTTATGGTTTATATTTATCAGAAGTTGCTGAAGAGGAAGGTTTTAATCCTGATAATTCGTCTTTAAAAGCAATAGGGTTTGGTGCAGAGATGTGGACTGAGGAGATGCGTCAAGAAATTCAAAAGCGTTTTGGAGTTCCTGCATATAATATATATGGTTTAACTGAGATTACTGGTCCTGGTATTGGTATTGAATGCACTGAACAAAATGGATTACATATTGCTGAAGATTATTTCTATCCTGAAATTGTAGATCCTGTTTCATTAGAACAGAAAAAATCTGGTGAAAAAGGAGTTTTAGTTTTAACTAATCTTGAAAGAGAAGCAATGCCAGTTATTCGTTTTATTACTAAGGATATTACTAGTTTAAATCATGAAAAATGTTCTTGTGGCCGTTCTCTTGTTAGGATGAGTAGAGTAACTGGTCGTTCTGATGATATGTTAAAAGTTAAAGGAGTAGCTGTTTTTCCATCACAAATTGAAAAGGCTTTATTAAAAATTGATGATATTGAACCTCATTATCAAATTATTGTAACTAGGCCTCATCGTTTAGATCAAATGGAGGTTCGTGTTGAAGCATCTAAGAATTTGTTTTTTGATGAAGTTAAAAAGTTAGTTGCTACTAAAGAAAAAATTGCAAGTTACATAGAAAATGAGATTGGTATACGAGTTAATGTTACTCTAGTGGAACCAAAAACCATACCTCGTAGTGAAGGTAAAGCAGTTAGAGTAATTGATAAACGAAAATTTAATTAGTTCTATTAACTAGTTAAATTATTATTTGTTAAATTAAGTATATGTTATGAATTATTATAATGGTGGATTTCTTCATGAAAATAAAACAATTATCAATATTTTTAGAAAATAAAAAAGGAAGATTATACACAGCATTAAATATTTTAGCTAAAAATGGAATAAATATACGAGCCTTAACTATAGCAGACACATCAGATTTTGGTATATTAAGATTAATTGTTCCAGAACCTGAAAAAGCCCAAAAAATATTAGAAAATAATAATTTCTTAGTAAAAATAAATGAAGTAGTATCTGTAGAAATGCAAGATCAACCTGGTGGTTTAACAAGTATATTGAAAGTTCTTAATGATTATGATATAAATTTAGAATATTTGTATGCTGTAACAGTTCATTCAGAAAAAGCAATATTATTGCTTCGAACTGATGATTTAGACCAATTAATAATGGTTTTAAAAAAAGCAAATATTCCTTTTTTTGATATAAGTGAATTTAATCAATAAAAATATTTAAAAAAATAAAATTCAATATATTCTAACATCTTCAAGAGTATATTGAACTCCTTTCTCTTCGAATTTTAAAATTAAATTGTTGCGCATTTTACCTACAGTTAAAATCAATGTATCAAGGCCTTTTTGAGAAGCAATAATGCTAGTTTCTGCTAAACCAAACTCAAAATTAATAGGTAAATTTAATTTATTAGCAACAGCACGTGCAACTGTACCCATAATACCAACACGGTCAAAACCAGTTTCATAAATTTCTTTAATACGATCTAAATCAGTAGCTCTAGAACCTCCATCTTTAATAGTAGGTAAAACAATAATTGTCACAACACCTCGTTTTACATCAATAACTCCACTTAAACTTTCAAGAGCAACATCTTCTCCTTCATCAACAGATATTAAAGCAACACCATAAGCAGAAGCTTTTTCATGAGATGCATATAATATGCCATTTTCCATATAAATACCTACTGTTTCTCCTTCTTCAAGATTTTCAGTAGCAATTGCTGGCCAAATAGTTTTATAACTATTCATAATATCAATAATATCTTCAGAATAATTTTTAAGTATCTTAGCTTCACGTTTAATACGTTCAACACCTTCTTTAGTGATTTTGTAATTAGAACGACCATCACCAATTTCCATATAACCTTCTTCAACAAGTGTTTTAATGTTTTCAGAAACTGCTTGAATAGTTATACCTAACTGTTCAGCAATATCTTTTTGCCTTAAATGCGGTTGACTACGAGCAATTTCACCTAAAATTTGAAACCTTGTTAGTTCACCTTTATTTTTAAAAACTTTCATACTATCAAACCATATAACATAAAAAAATTTTACATAAAACAATAAATATAATCATTATTCAGTTTATTTTTATATATTTAATTTATCATTTAAAGTTAGGTTTAATATATGTAAAAATTCGTCTTGTTTATTTGGAGGAATATACGCACCACATGCAACAGAATGACCCCCGCCATTACCACCTACTTTTCTAGAAACCTCTTTAATAATATTACCAAAATGAATACCCTCATAAGATAATAATCTAGAACATCTCAAAGACACTTTAAGAGTATCATTTTCATTATTAACAGGTGTAAATGCAAGTATTGGTTTTCTCCAATCAGCATAACTTAGAACCATACTAGCAATAGTTCCAATCACTTCACTTCTAATATTATAATCTACAAAATATTGGAGATTAGACATATGTTTAATTTTATCTACATCATCTTCAAAAGAACCAATTTTCTGAGCAAGATACTGCCTATGATTTTTAGATAATAGTTCCATTTCATCTAATGCATCACTTCTATTGCCCTTTAATATTCTAAATGCTACATCTGCATTATTATTACGACTACATGCATTAATGGCACTAGAAAACTCACTAGCATCTCTCAAAACAGTATATGGTTCTTCATGTAAAAATTCATAAGATTCGCCTAAAATCAATTTAGGTATATGTTTAACATATTTTCGAGGAACTTCTTTACTTAACATTTTAAGTAGTTCTGAGAATAATTTTTGTTTTTCATCTTGAGTTAAATCACTAAGAGTTCTATAATAATCACCATCTTTAATATTAATACCTAATTCTTCTAATAATAAAATACATTCTTTTTTATTATTGGTTGTAGGTAATGGAAAATCTCCAAAAAATGATAAAGCAATAAATAATGGTCGTGTTTGCCTACCGTAAATAGATAAATCATTGAATGCCTTAACTTGGCCAAGATTAACGCTTTCTTGAAGAATAAATTTATTCAAACCAAAAAATTTACCTGTATGGGTATTTTGCATATCTCCAACACCTGCTAAAACACCTAACCAACTTAAATCACTATAACCAAAAGTTCTAGCAAGTAAATAACAAAGACCTCCACCGCAAATTTCAGTACTACCATCAACACCAAAAAAATTAGGATTAACTTCTAAAAAATTACCAGATACCTTTGTTTTATTAAAATTTTTTGATCTAACTGATGGATGATGGTCTAAAATAAGAATATTGGATAAAGAGCTGGATAAATTATCAACATGCTGCCCAGAACCTAAATCTGAAAATATTGTTAATTCATGATTTAATTCTAAATCATCAATTTTATCTAAACTAATAAACTCAATTTCATGTTCTTTATTTAAAGAATCTAACATTGAAGATAACACTGCACCAGAACTTATCCCATCACAATCAATATGACTATAAATTTTAATGTCTTCAGAAGATAATACCAGTTCATGAGCTTTATTCAATAATAGTTCCATTTCTAAAGGTAAAATAGTTTTCAATTTTATTCTTCCCATCATTAAAATAAAAATTAATGAATTAATATTACTTGTTTCTAGAATTTTTAATAATATTACTTATTTTTATAAGTGCTTCTCTTTTTGTTAAAGACTCATTTAAAGTAATTAATACTTTACCACTATTTTCCCACCATGATTTGGAATATGACGCATTAATCTTAGTTTCAGGTTCCAATTTCAACTTTTTAGCAGCTTTACTAATTTCTTCTATTTTAGGATTTTTAACGGAATTTTCTTTTGATATTTTCCTACCTTCTTTTTGAGTTTTATCAGAATCAATATATGCTGGCCAAATAATAATTTTATCTGATTTTTCCATATTAATCAACACTTAATTTTTATTCATTTCTTTAAATAATTCATATAACATATCTTCAACTGTATATTTTTCAGGAATTATAGGGTCAATACCATATTCTTTAAGCACATTACCTGTAATGGGTCCAATAGCTGAAACATAAATTTTATCACTTTTTAACTTTTCAATAACTTCTTTTTTATCAAAGTCATTTAAATCATTAAAAAGATTATGAACCGTTAAAGGACTAGTAAATGTTATTGCATCAATTTCATATTTTTTAATACAATTAATTAATTCATTTATTTTCGTTTTGTTTGCAGGAATGTCAGATTCATATGCTTTAGCAACAATGACATTCGCACCTCGTTTAATTAATTCTTTAGGTAGAACTTCACGTGCAGACATTGTTCGAGGTATACCAATTAATTTACCTTTAAGATTACGGGCTTCGAATTCTTCAAGTAAACCTTCAGCAGTATAGTTTTCAGGTATTAAATCACATTTTAATCCATATGATTCAACACATTTCGCAGTTTTAGGTCCAATAACTCCTATTTTACATTTTGAATTAAGTTTTTCTCTTATTTTAGGATAAAACTGAAATACTGACTTAACAGCAGTAGGTGATGTGAATATTAACCAATCTAATTCATTTAATTTTTCAAATAATAATAATAACTTTTCAGAACAAACAATTTTTAACTCTAAAGTAGGTACTACCTTAGCAATACCTCCTAAATTAGTTACAATATCTACTGCAGCTTGTGAACGATTTTTTGGACGAGTTATAACAACAATTTCATCTGACATGAAAATTCACCTAATTAAGTAATGAAGTACTTATTCATAAATTTCTTTGTAAATATCCACAACATCCCCAATAACTAATAATGCTGGTGGGTTAATTTTTTTTTGTGAAATATTTTCTAATGTGCCAGTAATTATTCGTTCATTTTCTGTAGTTCCACTTTCAATAACACATACTGGAGTTTTAGGATCTCGATATCTCATTAATTCAGCAGTATTCTCTTTTATATTTCCAATTCCCATTAAAATAATAATTGTATCTGCAGTATAATCCCATTTAACTTGTTTTTCTTTTTTAGTTGGATCTTCGTGGCCAGTAACAACAGTAAATGATGTTGCAACAGCCCTATGTGTTACAGGTAATCCTAAACTAGTTGGACCTCCAATTGCTGAAGTAACTCCTGGAACTAAGTCCCATTTTAGCCCCTCTTTTTTTAAAGCTAAAATTTCTTCCCCTCCTCGACCAAATACAAAAGGATCTCCTCCTTTTAATCGAACAACCTCGGAATATTCTTTAGCTTCATTTATAATGATTTCATTAATTTCATCTTGACTTTTATAATGTTTTCCAGCTTCTTTACCAACATATATTAATTTTGCATTATGGGCATGTTTCAATATTTCTTCGTTAGCTAATCTGTCGTAAATCACAACTTCAGATTTATTTAGCAACTTTACAGCTTTAACTGTAATTAAATCGGGATCTCCAGGACCCGCTCCAATTAAATGAACTACCATTTAATTCACCTTTTATTTTATGGTTATAATTATAAATATAAAATTAAAAAAGTTAAATTAATAATTAACAATTCCTTTAAAGAATATTAAACCGTCATCTGAACCGAATATAGATTCACATGCACGTTCTGGATGAGGCATCATTGCACAAACTAAACCAGTTTCATCACAAACACCAGTAATTGCTTCCAAAGAGCCATTAGGATTTTTATCAGTAAATTGTAAAATAATTTGGTCATTTTCTTTAACTTGTTCAATGTTTTCTGTGAAGTATCTGCCTTCTGCATGTGCTATAGGTAAATTAATTATTTCACCTTTTTTATATCCTTTAGTAAAAGGAGTTCTAGTAGTTTTAACTTTTAGTTTAGTCCATTGACAATTGAATTTAGGATTTTCATTAACTGTAAATATTCCTGGAACTAAACCTACTTCTCCAAGAATTTGAGCTCCATTACAAATACCTAAAACTGGTTTTTCTTCTTTAACAAGTTCTTTAATACCTTCCATAACTGGAGTTATTGCAGATATTGCTCCTGCACGTAAATGATCTCCATAAGAAAATCCGCCTGGAATTATTGCTGCATCAAGGTGGCCAATATTTTTTTGATTCCACCAAATATACTCTGGTTCTCCTCCAACTAATTCTAATGCATGAAATACATCTCTATCACAATTAGAACCTGGAAATCTTATTACTCCTATTTTCATAATATGACCTTCTGTGTAATAATTCTGTTTTTATTGTGCGGTGGAGATTTCAATTTCATAATCATGTATCACAGGATTACATAATAATTTTTGACACATATCCTCAACTTCTTTTTGAATAGATTCTTCATTTTTTCCATCAATTGTAAATTTGATGATATCTATTGTTTTAGTATTACTTACATTGTAATTTAAAAGCGCTAATGCTCTTTCTATTGTGGCTGCTTCAGGATTTAACATTCCTTTT
>CADBMS010000074.1 GCA_902795935.1 uncultured Methanobrevibacter sp. | reverse complement strand
TTACTGGGTCGGGAAAAACATTCACAATGGCCAATGTAATAAAAGAAGTTCAAAAACCAACATTAATAATATCTCATAATAAAACATTAGCAGCGCAATTATACGAAGAATTCAAAGAATTTTTTCCAAATAATGCAGTTGAATATTTTGTAAGTTATTATGATTACTATCAACCAGAAGCATATGTCCCACAATCAGATACGTATATAGACAAAGAATCATCCATAAATGAAGAAATAGATCAAATGAGACACTCAGCAACACAATCATTATTATCCCGAGATGATGTTATAGTAGTTTCAAGTGTATCATGTATATATGGATTAGGATCACCAAAAGATTATGGGGAGTTCATACTTCCTCTAAAAGTAGGAGACATAATAGACAGAGATGAAATATTAACTAAATTAATACATATGCAATATGAAAGAAATGATATAGCATTTGAAATAGGTCAATTTAGAGTAAGAGGAGATGTAATAGAAATAAATCCCATACATGGTACACAACCAATACGAATAGAATTATATGGTGATGAAATAGAATCAATATCAGTAATAGATAAATTAAAAGCAAAAAAAATAGAAAATCTAGAAAGAACAATTATTTTTCCAGCAAAACACTTTGTAACAAGTCCCAATAGGATGAGCATTGCATTAAAAAAAATAGAAGAAGAACTTAAAGAAAGATTACTAATTTTAAATTCACAAAATAAACTAATAGAAGCACAAAGAATCGAACAAAGAACCAATTTTGATTTAGAAATGCTACGTGAAATGGGATATTGTTCTGGGGTGGAAAACTACTCATTACACTTAAGTGGTCGTGAATGGGGAAGTACTCCTTATTCGTTATTAGATTATTTTCCAGAAAACTTCTTAACAATAATTGATGAATCCCATGTAACCGTTCCACAAATAAGAGGAATGTATAATGGAGATAAAGCAAGAAAAGAAACATTAGTAAACTATGGTTTCAGATTACCATCAGCAATAGAAAATAGACCATTAAAATTCAATGAATTTGAAGAAAAAACTAATCAAATAGTTTATATATCAGCAACACCAGGAAATTATGAGATAAACAAAAGTTTAAATCTTGTTGAACAAATAATACGGCCAACAGGATTAGTTGATCCTGAAGTAATCATAAGGCCAGTGAAAAATCAAGTTGATGATCTTTTAATAGAGATTAATGAAAAAATAAAAAGAAATGAAAGAATATTGGTAACAACTCTAACAAAAAAAATGGCAGAGGATTTAACAGAATACTATGCAAAAATAGGAATAAAAATTAAATATTTACATTCAGAAATTGACACTCTTGAAAGAATAGAAATAATAGATGAACTAAGGCGAGGAGAATTTGATTGTTTAGTGGGAGTTAATTTATTACGAGAGGGATTGGATTTGCCAGAAGTGGGACTAGTGGCAATATTGGATGCTGATAAAGAAGGGTTTTTAAGATCAAAAACATCTTTAATACAAACTATAGGTAGAGCAGCACGTAATGTTAATGGTAGAGTTATAATGTATGCTGATGAAATAACAGATTCTATACAAACTAGTGTATCCATAACAAATAGAAGAAGAAAATTACAGACAGCATACAATAAAAAACATAATATAACTCCTAAAACCACAGTTAGAAACTTAAAAGAAAAAGAAAAACTTGATGAAGAAGAATTTAAAGGAATAATGAATATTAAAAATATGCCTAAAGATGAACTGGATTTATTAATAAATGATTTAGAAAAAGAAATGAAAAATGTAGCTAAAAATTTAGATTTCGAAAGAGCAGCTAAAATAAGAGATCAAATTATAACATTAAAAAATTTAACAAGATAATATAAGGTGTGTATTTATATGAATATTGCCACAAAAAAAGATAAAATTATTCTAAAAGGTGCAAGAGAACATAATCTTCAAAATATTGATATAGAATTACCACGTAATAAACTGATTGTAATAACTGGATTAAGTGGATCTGGAAAATCATCATTAGCATTTGATACAATTTATGCAGAAGGTCAAAGAAAATATGTTGAATCACTATCAGCATATGCTAGACAATTTTTAGGGCAAATGAAAAAACCTGAAGTTGATTATATTGAAGGACTATCTCCAGCAATATCCATTGATCAAAAAACCACTAAAGTTAATCCAAGATCAACTGTTGGAACTATGACTGAAGTATATGATTATTTGCGTTTATTATTTGCAAGAATTGGTATTCCTCATTGTTATGTATGTGGCAAAGAAATATCTCAACAAACATCAAGTCAAATCATAGATAATATACTTTCTCATGGGGAACATATAAAAATTCAAATTTTAGCCCCAATTGTTAAAGATCGTAAAGGTGAGCATAAACAAGTTTTTGAAGATTTAAGAAGAAAAGGTTTTGTTAGAGTAAGAGTTAATGGGGAAATTAAAGATTTAGAAGATGATTTTAATCTTGATAAAAATTTTAAACATTCAATTGAAGTTGTTGTGGATAGATTAAAAACAAGATTTGATATTGATTTTAGAAAAAGATTAGCTGACTCTGTTGAAACATCATTACAACTTGGTGAAGGAGTTTTAATAGTAGTTTTTGATAAAGAAAATGATGTGGAAGAAAAAATTTATAGTGAAGATTTTGCATGCTCTGATTGTGGAATAAATTTTGAAGAAATAAGCCCCCGTATGTTTTCGTTTAATAGTCCTCATGGTGCTTGTCCTGAATGTAATGGAATTGGAAATAAAATGGAAATTGATCCAGATTTAGTAGTTCCTAATAAAAATTTAAGTCTTAATGAGGGTGCAATTGTACCATGGAGCAGATCTAGTAAAGATAATTATTATTATCAAATGCTTGATGCAGTTGCTAAACATTATAATTTCAGTATTGAAGTCCCATTTGATGAATTACCCGAAAAATTCCAAAATATTATATTATATGGTTCTAAAGAAAGAGTTGAATTTATTTTTAAAAGAAAAGGACGTATGCATAGAGTAAATAGAAAATTTGAAGGTGTTATTCCACGCATGGAACGTATATTTTTAGAAACTAAATCTAGTTATATGAGAACATATATGTCTAAATTTATGAGTGATCGTAAGTGTCCAGTTTGTAATGGTGCTCGTTTAAGGCCTGAAAGCAGAGCAGTTACTATTGCAGGTAAATCAATCACTGATGTGGTGGATATGCCTATTAAAGAATCTCAAAAATTTTTTAAATCAGTTAAATTAAATAAACGTCAAAAATACATTGCAAAAGAGGTTTTAAAAGAAATTAATGAACGTTTAACTTTTTTAGTTGATGTGGGATTGGGTTATATTACACTTAGCAGATCATCTGGAACATTATCCGGTGGTGAAGCTCAACGTATACGATTAGCAACTCAAATAGGGTCTCGGTTAGTTGGAGTTTTGTATATTCTTGATGAACCAAGTATAGGTTTACATCAAAGGGATAATGTTAAATTATTAGATACTCTTAAAAATTTAAGAGATTTAGGTAATACATTACTTGTTGTAGAACACGATGAAGAAACTATTATTTCTGCAGATTATATTGTAGATATTGGACCTGGTGCTGGAGAACATGGTGGCAAAATTGTTGCAGAAGGTACTCCTAAAGAAATTATGGATAACAAAGATTCTATTACTGGAAATTATTTGTCTCGTAGAGAAATTATTGAAGTGCCCTCTAAAAGAAGAAAATCTAATGGAAAATCAATAATAATTAAAGGTGCTAAACAAAATAATTTACAAAATATTGATGTTGAAATACCATTAGGTGTTTTCACGTGTGTCACAGGAGTTTCTGGGTCTGGTAAAAGTACTTTAATTAATGAAATATTGTATAAAGGTGTTTATGGTCAATTAAACCATAAATTTATGTATCCTGGGAAACACGATTCTATTGAAGGTTTAGAAAATATTGATAAAAATATTATCATTGATCAATCGCCTATTGGTCGAACCCCTAGATCAAATCCTGCCACATATATTGGAGTATTTACATATATTAGAGAATTATTTTCTGAAACTCCTGAATCTAAAAAAAGAGGTTATAAACCAGGACGTTTTAGTTTTAATGTTAAAGGTGGTCGTTGTGAAGCATGTGCTGGTGATGGTATTGTTAAAATAGAAATGCATTTTTTAGCTGATGTTTATGTTCCTTGTGAAGAATGTAAAGGTGAAAGATATAATCAAGAAACATTGGATATTCGCTATAAAGGTAAAAATATATCTGATGTTTTAGAAATGACAGTTGAAGAAGCAGTTGAATTTTTTGAAAATATTCCTAGAATAAAAAATAAATTACAAACATTATATGATGTAGGTTTAGGTTATATTAAGTTAGGACAATCGGCTACTACTTTATCTGGTGGTGAGGCACAAAGAGTAAAATTGGCTAAAGAATTAAGTAGGCAAAGCACAGGTAAAACATTATATATTTTAGATGAACCTACTACAGGATTACATTTTGCAGATATTAAGAGATTATTAAATGTTCTTAACCGTTTAACTGATGCTGGTAATTCTGTTGTTGTAATTGAACATAATTTAGACGTTATTAAAACTGCTGATTATATTATTGATTTAGGTCCTGAAGGTGGTGATGAAGGAGGCACTATTGTTGCTAAGGGTACTCCTGAAGAAATTACAAAATATAAAACGTATACAGCAAAATTTTTAAAGAGTATTCTAAATAATTAATAAATCACCATATCTTTTAAAATATGTAAATTAATAACTGAAATTAATAAATTATGCTGTTTATTCAGCATCTTCAGTTTCTTCTTCAGGTTCATATTCTTCAATAATTTTCATTAATTGAGCTTCAACACTATCCATATTATTAGTTTCTATCGCTTCTGTGATAGAATCATATTTGATATATGCTTCAAGTTTGATAGCTTTACCACCAATACCTGCTAATCTAAAATTATATTCATTATCACCTACATTAAGTGTAACAAATTTTTTTCGTAAAGCAAGTTTATTTTCAATAGCTTTTTCTTTTAATTCTTCAATATCTAACATAATAATCAACTCTTAATTAAAATTAATAATATTTATTTATATTTTTTACAACCTTTTTCTAAACCAGAATATATTTCATTAACTAATTTTTCATGGTTAATTGCAGGGCCAATATGGATAATAATATCTCCTGGTTTAGAGTATTTAATACACGCTTCAGCACCATCTTCTAGTGTTCTTACTGCTACTCCTTTAGCTCCTGTTTCTTTTGCTCCTTCAAGTATTGCATTAGCAGAATCCATATCTACTTTTTGAGTTACTTCATTGAATCCAGTAGCTACTAATATATCAACATATTCTCCACAAAGCTTACCAATACGTTGTTTATCTCTTTCAGTTTCACTATCCATATTATTTAATAATAATACAACTGATTCATCTTTAAAGAAATCCATAACACTTTCAACAGATTCATATACAAAAGCAGCATCTAATATTACAGTTCTTCCATTAAATTCTCCAATGTTTTCCATGTGTACAGGTATACCTGAATAATCAGATAATCCTTTTTTTATAGAGTCTTCATCAATACCATAAGCTAATGCAACAGAAGCTGCACCAACAGAATTTTCAATGAAATAACCTAGCATATTGAAATTACTAGTAAAATCTCCAAATTTATTTTCATCATTATTTATATTAAAGTCATATTTTATATTTATTGCATTTTTTGCACCATAACCTATAATATTACATTCAAATTCTTTAATATTTTTGATATCTTTATCTAAACAAAAATAAATAGCATCTTTTCTTAAAGGATGAACATATTCATAAGTTTGATAGTTTGTTATGAAAATTTCACTAATAGAAGTTTGATATAGTTTACGTTCAGCGTATTTTTGCATTGAGCCTCCGAATTCAGATAAATGATCTTCAAGAATATTGTTCAAATATCCAATTTTAAGTGGAACATTTTGGAATAAGCCCAAAGTTCCATGGGGTGTTTCTATAATAGCAACATCAATATTTTTATGTTTTTCTTTAGTAACAATATCATCAATAATAGATTCAATAACTATATTATTTTTAAGAGAACAACAAGACCACACTTTGTAGCCTGCAGCGCGGAATATACTATCAATTAAGGATGTAGTTGATGTTTTACCAATAGTTCCTGTTACTGTAATAATATCTCCTTCTATTATTTCAGATAAAATATCTCCAATATCATCATTACTTATAATTTTAATATTATCT
>CADBMS010000073.1 GCA_902795935.1 uncultured Methanobrevibacter sp. | reverse complement strand
CTATCAAATAAGGAAACAAAACTCAAAAACACAATCTACAACATATACCAAACAACACAAAAATAAAAAAATAGGATTTCTACAAAGCCGAAAAATATATACTTATTCTAAAACAATCAAAAATTGGTGATTATTAATGGATATAAATGGTGTTGAAATTCAAGACACATTCGCAGAAGCATTTGGAATACAAACTTCCAGATTACTTATAACTGCAGCAACCAAAAAATTAGCAAAAATTGCAGCAACAGAAGCAACAGGATATGGAACATCTGTTATAGGATGTCCAGCAGAAGCAGGAATCGATTGTTATGTACCTCCTTCCAAAACACCTGATGGTCGACCAGGTTACATAATCATGATATGTAACATGAGCAAAAAGAAACTTGACCATGAGTTACTTGAAAGAATAGGTATGTGTATATTAACCGCAGCAACAACTGCAGTATTTGATGCAATGGATGAACCTGATGAAAAAATGGGTATTGGTAAAAAATTAAAATTCTTCGGTGATGGATACGAAAAAGAATTAGAAATAGCTGGAAAAACTGTATACTCAATCCCACTAATGTCTGGAGATTTCTTAGTTGAATCTGATTTAGGAATTAAAGATGGTGTGGCTGGAGGAAACATTTTCATAATGGCTGAAAACCAACCAGCAGGACTACTTGCAGCAGAAGCGGCAGTAGATGCGGTAGCAGAAATCCCTGGAGCAATCACTCCATTCCCTGGAGGAGTAGTAGCATCTGGATCTAAAGTAGGGTCTAACAAATATAAATTTTTAGGTGCATCAACCAACGAAAAAATGTGTGTAACTCTTAAAGATGAAGTACCTGATACTGAAATACCAGAAGATGTAAATGGAGTATACGAAATTGTTATTGACGGTGTTGATGAAGCAGCAGTAAAATCTGCTATGAAAGCAGCTATTGAATCCGCATGTACCGTTCAAGGTGTACTTAAAATAAGTGCTGGTAATTTCGGTGGAGATTTAGGAGCTTATAAAATAGGATTACAAGATTTATTTTAAATATAAATCATAATTAATTATTGTAGGTTAATTCCTACAAATTATATTTTTTTTCAACTAACAATTATTTTAATAATATTTTTTTTTTAAAATAGAATGCTATTTTCATATAAAATTATAATTATTTTTCACATAACTCCTAAAAATTATTATATAAAATTTTATATGTAATAATTAATTAATATTAATTAATCAAATATTTGTAATATATTAAAAATTAAGGAGATGCCTAAAATGGATCCATTAGATATGATGGTAGCAGATTATAACTGTGAATATTTCGGAATTCCAAGAATACTTCTCATGGAAAATGCAGGAAAAAGTATAGCTGATTACATAGTAAATAATACAAAACATGAAGAAATAATCATATTTGCAGGTCCTGGAGGTAATGGTGGCGATGGATTTGTAGCTGCAAGACATCTGCTCTCTAAAAAATGTATAGTGAAAGTAATACTTTTATCACCAGTTTCAAAAATAAAATCACAAGATGCATTAACAAATTGGAATATAATAGAACGGTTATCAAAATTAGATAATCCAATAGATACTCTAGAATTATACATCGTAACAAAACCAGATGAACTAGATCAAATAAGAATATTTGAAGATTCTGTAATTATAGATGCAATATTTGGTACTGGAATATCAGGTGAACTAAGAGAGCCAATAAAATCTGCAATAGAAAAAATAAATAAATCTGAAGCAACTAAAATATCTGTTGATATTCCTAGTGGATTAGATCCATTAACTGGGGATATAGAATATGATTCAGTAAAACCTGATGTAACAATATGTTTTCATGAAATAAAAACAGGATTAAACATAACTAAAAAAGAAAATATTGGAATGGTAATAATTGAAGATATAGGAATACCTAAAGTAGCAGAATTCTACCTAGGTGATGGTGATTTATTAAGACTAAAAAAAAGAAATAGTTATGCTCATAAAGGAGACAATGGTCGAGTACTAATTATAGGTGGAAATTCAGATTATTCTGGAGCACCAACGTTGGCAGGGCTATCAGCATTAGCTACTGGAGCAGATTTAGTAACAATCATATGTCCAGAAACAATTGCACCAATAATAAAAAAATATTCGCCCGATTTAATTGTTAAATCAGTACCTGGAGAATATATTAATTCTAAATCAATAGATAAAATAATAGAAACAAGTAAACATGTTGATACAATATTAATTGGCTGCGGACTGGGACAACATCCTGAAACTAAAAAAACAATTAATGAATTAATAGATAAATGGGGTGAAAAACCTAATTTTAATTTAGTATTAGATGCAGATGCTCTAAAAATAATTAATTATTACTCTATAAAACAAAATGAAAATTTAATTATCACTCCTCATACACGAGAATTTGAAATTTTATTTAATAAAAAATTTGATAAATGCGATATATTTGAACGATTTGAATACATTGATTCTATTTCTAACTTCTATGGAGCAATTATTCTTAAAGGAAAATTGGATATCATATCTCAACAAGGAAAATACCGATTTAATGATACTGGATCTCCAAGAATGACTGTGGGTGGAACTGGAGATTGTTTGGCAGGTATAACTGCAGCATTATTCTCTCAAAAAAATTCAGCATTTGATTCTGCTGCATTAGCAGCATTTATTAACGGTAAAGCTGGTGAATTTGCAGAAAAAGAACTAGGTTTGGGATTTAAAGCATCAGATTTAATTAAATATATTCCTAATGCAATGAAAATATAAAGACATTTGTTTGAACCATTAGAAAATTCCTAAAAGCTGAAGTAATATCAGAAAACTAACTCCTATAATACCACCAAAACCCGCAACTAACATAGTTATCCAATTTATAGGTATTTCAATAAATGGTATTAAGTTAGCTATAAATAGGGATATGAATCCTATACACATATTTAAAATAATTCTTAAACTAACTTTACTCACTTCTAGAATAATTCGAACTGCTAAACTGCAAAGAACAACTAAAAATATTACTGTCACAATGAAAGTAAAAGACAGAATTTCAAACATTAATAGCACCCTTAAATAAAAAATATAAAGTAATATATTTATTTTTATTCTTTATAATTTTTATTATAATATGCTGCCTGTATACCATAATTTTTAACCATACCAATCATTTCACGCTGATCCATTTCTTTATCTTCAAATGAAACAATATCTTGTTGGTATAAGCTATATGGTGAATCTCTTCCAACAATTCTCATACTGCCTTTATGTAATCTTACTTTTACAATACCAGTAACTCTTCTTTGCATATTATCAATCATTTTGTCTAAATCTTCTCTTAACGGATCGTGCCATAATCCATTATAAACTAACTCAGAATAAGTTGAACTAATAATTTCACAGAATTTTAATTCAGTTCTAGTAAGAGTCATATGTTCTAATGCTTTGTGTGCATTTATTAATAATATTGCTGCAGGCATTTCATATATTTCACGACTTTTAAGCCCTATAATACGGTCTTCAATAATATCAATCGATCCAATACCATGGTTTCCTGCAATCTCAGCACATTTTTCTATTAGTGCATCTGGTTCTAATTTTTCATTATCTATTGCAATAGGAACTCCATTTTTAAATTCGATTTCAAGTATTTGGATTTCATCTAATGCATCATCACTAGTTTTAACCCATGTGAATGCATCTTTTGGAGGTTCAACCATAGGATCTTCAAGAATATCACCTTCAATAGCTCTTCCCCACAGATTTTCATCAATACTATAAACTTTATCTGGACCTATTTCTATTCCACAAGAGTTTGCATATTCTCTTTCTTCACTTCTAGTTAAATTTAATTCACGGATGGGGGCTATGATTTCACAATCAGTTAAGGATCTAATCATTGCTTCAAATCGGAATTGATCATTTCCTTTACCTGTACAACCGTGAGCTATAGCTTTTGCCCCTTCTTTTTTAGCTAATTCTGATATTTCTTTACCAATTAGTGGTCTAGCTAATGCTGTGCTTAATGCATAACCTTCATATATTGCATTTGCTTTTATGGCTCTAAATAAGTATTCTTTTGCGAAAGTGTCTCTGGCATCTATTGTGTAATGTTTAATACTGCCTATTTTTTCAGCTGCACTTGTTGATTTTTCTATTTCATCTCTAGCTTGACCAACATCTATGCATGCAGTTATTACTTCATAGTCATATTTTTTTTCTAATAATTTAACACAAACTGATGTGTCTAGTCCACCACTGAATGCAAGAACTACTTTTTCCATTCTTTATTACTCCTATTTCTTAGTGATTGTTATAAAAAAATTTATATTAATAGTATTAAGTTATATTTATTTTAATCTTATTAAGTAATATATATTAAGTAACTCTTTTAATAATTTAAATGATTAAATTTTATAATGGTATTAAATAATTTTTTGGTTGTATTAAATGTTAAATCTTATTAATAATGATACTTTTGAATTAAAATTATTATCTGAAAATTATGGTGCAGATATTACTAAAAATAAAGTTTTAATGACTTATTTTAATGAAAGTATTTTTTTTAATTTTATTATTAGAACAGTTAAAGAGGCTTTGCCTTTATTTAAATTTGGTGAGGGTAATCCTAAGGTTGCAATTGTTTCAGGAGTGCATGGTAATGAATTACCGCCTCAGATTGCAGCTATGTTTTTGATTGAAAAGTTATTTGAAATGCCTAAAATTAATGGCACTATTTATGTTGTTCCTTTTGCATCGCCTTTAGCGACTAAAGAAAATGTTCGTAGGTTAAAAAACCGTGATATGAACCGTTCGGCCCATATTGCAGGATCCACTACTAATATTATAGTTAATGCTTTTGTTGATTATGGTATTGATTTTGTAGCTGATTTTCATTCAACTGCTTTACTGAGTAATCCTGGTTATGAAAGTGTTTTTTGTTCCATTAATCCTAATTTAAAGAGTAAAGAAATTGCTAATTTTATTACGGAGAGCACTGGTTCTAAACTTATTTCTTATGAGAATGCTGGTTCATCTTATAGTGGTGCTCTTGAAGATGAATTGAATATTATGGGTATTCCTGCAGTCACTTGTGAGGTTGTTTCAGAAAATGGTGCTGTTTCTAGAGGTAGTATTAATCGTTCTAGAATACAAATGGATGCTTTTTTGAAATTATTTAATATTATTCTGTAAATTCGAGTTTAGTTTTTTTTTAAACTTAGTATTATATAATTGTTTTATATACTATTTTCTTTTAAATATATATTTATAAAAGTAATTATACTTATAACTTATAAGTATTATAATAATAGTATATTTTTTTAGGAAGTAGAATTGTCATGGCAAATTATAATGAGCATATTGCATTTGCATTATTATTAACATTTCCGTTATTTCCAGATGTGTTTCCATTAGCATTAGCGATATTTGGAGCGTCACTTCCAGATTTTGATTTGAAGATTAAAACGGATCAAATTCTATTATTTTTAATCATGGGAATCGTTACTTCTGTTTTATTTTATTTTTCTGGTTTGCCTTATTTATTGGGTTCGTCTTTAATTTCAATTGCTTTTATTTTTTATTTATCTAGACATAGGGGTTTTACGCATTCTTTAGTTGGAATCTTTTGTTTATCGATATTATTAACTATTTTAACTATTTCTTTGTATTGGTTATTATTTTTTAGCGTTGATTTATCTCAAGCATGGTCTTTATGCATTATTATATTGTTATTTGGTCTTTTAGCTATGAAACGTAATGTAATTTCCTATTATGTTTTGATTTCAATGGTGGGTATATTAATTACTCCTTTTCCAGGTTTAGATTTGTATAATATTTGGGGTCCTCTTTTTATAGGTTTAATGAGTCATGTTATTCTAGATTTATTTAGTTCTCGTGGTGTTACATTTTTAATACCATTCTATAAGAAACCTATTAAGAAACAATTTGCAGGTTTATTTATTTTTATTTGGGTACTTGTGGTTATATGTGTTATAAAGTTTAATGGTTTTACTTTATTTGGATTATACACTATTTTATAATTATTTTTATTTTATTCTTATTTTCTTTGTTTTATTTTATTTTTATTTAGTATATTTTGTTTTTATTGAAATTGTTTTTAGAAACATTTATACAATATATTCATCATAAATAATCATGTTAATTGTATATAATATAATAATTAAAAGGAGTTAAATTCCATGGTTTTTACAAAAATTATCAATGCATTTGCGTATATTATTGTTTTAATAGTGGAAATAATTAAAGCAGAAATAGATGTGGCCATACGCACTATAACAGGCAATATTAATCCTATAGTGATGGAAATAGAGTCTCAATTAACTAGGCCTATATCTTACACAATACTTGCAAATAGCATAACTTTAACCCCCGGAACTCTTTCAATTGATGTAGATCCTGAAAATAAAACTTTAAAAGTTGCAGTAATATCTAAAAGAGATGTGAAAGATATAATTCCTTTTGAAAAATACATAAAAGGAATGCTTGAATAAAATAATAGTAATTATTCAATAAATTAATGAAAATCCGACAAATTGAATCGCAGGAAAGGGATATAATGGATATATTATTAATTTCAGAATACATTTTTATGTTTTCATTAGCCATATTTACATTATCAATGATTAGAATGGCTGCCAAAAAATCAAAATCAATAACTTTGGCTGCAATTTCTGGTTTTATGATAGCTATGGTTACAATTTTAGTGTTAATACAGAATATTTTTGATATTTCATATGCAAAAGATATCGCCTTTGCATTTGTGATATTGGGTCCAGTAGGCACAATAGCTTTTGCAAGAGTGTTACGAGGTGATATTGAATGTTAGAGTTTGTACCAATAATACAAGCGATAATATTGATTGTTTCTTCTATATTAGTAATTTTAAGTTCAATTGCTTTGTTAAGATTAAATGATAATCAAAATAATATTCTTTATGCAAGGATACATATTTTGGGATTAGTGGATATTGCATGTATCATATCTCTTTTTGCATTATCTGAACCATTACTTGCATTAACTTATATGATATTAGCACCATTAGCTGCTCATGCAATTGCTAATGCATATTATTATGGGGAGGATAAAAAATGATAGTTTATTTATTAATGTTAATCATAATTTTAGGGTCCATAATAACTTTATTCCAAAGAAATTTATTAAAAGCTGCAATAATATCTGGAATACCTGGAGCTGCACTAGCATTATTATATCAATACTTATTAGCTCCGGATGTTGCATTAACACAAGCAATTATTGGAACTGCAATACTTCCAGTATTTTTAGCATTAACAGTTTACAAAACAGTTAGGATGGAGGCTTAAAAGATGATTTCTGTTCAATTAGCATCATTATTAACATCAGGAATGCTTATAATTATTGGTTTATTTGCAGCATTATTCCTAGATAATATATTTAAAAAAATAATAGGAATATCTTTCATAACTGAAGGGGTAAATTTATTTATAGTAACATTGGGATATAAATCGGATGGTGTTGTACCAATATTTTTACCTGGAATGGTTAAAGATGTCTTTGTACAAAATTCAGCATATCCATTACCTGCAGCAATGGTATTAACAAGTATAGTTATTGGGGCTAGTACTTTAGCTGTAATGTTGGCTTTAGTTATAATATTGTATCAAAAGCACGGTACTCTTAGTGCAAGTAAATTATTAATGGATGATGAGGAAATGGAGGCTGGTGAATAAGATGGATTCATTTATACCTTTATTAGTAATTGTACCAATCTTTTGTGCAATACTTTTAAATTTATGTCATGGAAAAGACAAATTAGTAAAATTATTAGCATTAATTTTTGGAATAACTTTACCTATAACTCCAATATTTGTTAATTATGGAAATCATTTCTTTGGAGGATATTCTCCATTATTCCTAAATTCATCTTGGGCTACAAATTTGCCATCCACAATAACTAATTCAATTTTATTTAATTTTCATCCTGCAATTACTTATGTATTTGGAGGTATGCAGCAGATATTCATCTTTATACTTGGAATTTTAACATTTTTTGTAATATTTACTTCATTAAATGAATCTAAAAGAGCATCTGGAGTTTATACATTCTTAATATTCATGGGAACTGCAGCAGTAACTGCAGTATTTTTAACTGATGATATATTTCATTTATATATTTTCTTTGAAATATCAGTAATGACTCAGGTTGGAATAATTTTATGCTCTAACATCCAAAGAAAACATGAAACAGCACTTAAATACATGTTTTTAAGTAATATCGCAGCACCAATGTTGCTTTTAGGTATTGGATTACTTTTAGGTTTAACTGGAAATGTCAATATATCTGATATTATAATAGCAATTAAAACAGGTGTAGTTACTCCAGATAATCCTGTATTGTTAATGGCAGCAGCATTAATTTTATTTGGTTGGTTATATGGTTCAGGATTACCACCATTCCATAGTATAAAATCTGCAATGTATAGTAAAGCAACACCTCATGCAGCAGCAATATTACAAGTATTCACAGTATTCATATTTGTTTCATTAGGAATTGTTATTATACGAATATTTGCATTCATCTCATTACTAAGATGGATTATAATGATAATCTCGGCATTAGCAATGATTCTTGGAATTAGTATGGCAATAACACAACATGACTTTAAACGAATGATAGGTTACTTAGCCGTAGGGGAACTAGGGTATGTTGGATTAGGATTGGCTATAGGAACAATACAATCCATAACTGCATGTTTATTCCAAGCAGTAAATGAAATATTATTAACAGGATTGCTTTTCATTGGTGTGGGAACAATATTGTACAAAACAGGAACTACTGACACTAATAAATTAGGAGGAATGCTAACCGAAAATCCATTTGTTGCATTTATATTTCTATTAACTGGATTTGCAATGGCTGGTGTGCCTCCATTTAATGCATTTCAAAGTAAATTATTATTAATACAATCTGCATTAAATGCAGGTTTTCCTGAACTAGGTGTGTTAATGATTATATTGAGTATAGTTACTTTCATGACATTTGTTAAAGTATTCTACACAGTATATCTGAAACCTCAACCAGAAAATATGAAAATCATTAATAAAAAAATACCTCAAGTAACAGTAATCTCAATGGTATTATTATTAATTGTTTGTATAATGTTAGGTTTATTCCCAAATATTGTTACAAATGCATTTTCACAATTTGCAATGGGGTTGTTATGAAATGTATTCTACTAAACTACTAATAAATTATTTTGGAGGCTTATTATGAATCTTTATGATTTAGTAAATGATAAAATAAAACAGATTCAAAGTAAAACTGAAAATGAAACAGTTTCTGGTGTATCAACAGCATCATATTTGGCATCAGAATTAGTAGTAATCGTATCGATTTTAATCACCTCCATATTATTAAGAAAAATCAATCCAATTTTAATGATTATGGGCATTTTAGTAATATTTGCAATAATACTAACTAATATGCCGATAATGCCTAAACTTAGGAGAGCACAAAATGATTCTTTAAATAATATGATGTTTTATGCATTAATTACCTTGGCACTTTTGGTTTCGATGTTCTATTGGGGTGTAAAATATGTCTGAGAGTATAAAACAAATTATAGCATCATTAGCGATTGTAGTATTTGGAGTAAGTTTGTTAGATTCATTTGTAGGATTAAGTAAATCCATAAATGAGGGTATAAATCTAATATACATTTGGGTTGGAACTGAAATAGCACCAAACTTAGTTACTAATGTTGTATTTGATTGGAGAGGTTATGATACTCTTGGAGAAGCATTAATCCTTGTCACTGCTGTTGTAATTACAATGTTAATCTTTGGTAGGGGAAAAGAAGATTTTGGAGGTAAATAATATGAGCACTATATTGAAAATATTAGTTTTACCATTATCTTTATTGATAATGTGTATGGGAATAGTGACGATATTGGGTGGTCATATAACGCCTGGTGGAGGATTTCAAGGAGGGGCTATGATTGCCTCTGGAATAATATTCTGTGTTATAGTTTATGGATTAAAAGATAACCCATTAGATTTATCACATAATTTTATGTCTGCAATAGAAAGTATTGGTGCATTATTATATATTTTATTAGGATTAGCAGGTTTAGTATTTGCTGGTTCATTCCTTTATAATATTGGGGTTGATTTAAGCAATATCGTACCTGCAAATATTCAATGCATATTCAATTATCCGGACATAACCTATGCAGGAATAATACCTTATCTTAATATAGCAGTTGGCTTGAAAGTAGCGATAGGTTTAAGTGTTATTGTAATCACTTTCATGCAATTTAAACCGCATAATAAAATCGAAAATGAATAAAACTTTATAAATATAATTTATACAAAAATTAAAGGAGATAAAATATAATGTTAAACCTTGGCCCAATAATATTTGGATTTTTAATAGGATTCATATTTGGAACTAGGATTAAAACAAAACCTGAAAGTAACATAAAGTTCCCATTATCCTCATTTATGCTGATATTTTTAGTTTCTTTATTTGTAGCTTGGCAAATAGGGCCTTACCCATATTATGCAGATATGCCATTAGCATCAGGTTTTGTAACGGGAATAATTGGTATAATTGCTGGAAAACTAGTGTGGGGACGATAATTATACTTAGATTAATAATTTTATCATTATAAATAATAATCTGGAGAAATTAATTGGAAGGAATTATCATGTTTTTATCAACTAACAAATGTAATGGTTCAGGAAATTGTATTAGGGCTTGTCCCACGGGAGCCATACGCTTAATTGATGGTAAAGCTTTTAGTTGCATTACATGTGGGAAATGTGAAGAAGTATGTCCAAACAAAGCCATATCTTCTAATAAATATGGTGGTTATGTAATAGATAGGAGTCGCTGTAATGGGTGCGGTATATGTGAATACAACTGTCCAGTTAACAGCATACATATAGAAAATGGTGTAACCTGTGGAATATGTGCTAGATGTGGTTTATGTACAGATTCGTGTCCAAATAATGCACGAATGGATGCTTATGAGGTCATTGAAGAAAGACAATTAAATTTCTTAAATTCACTAAACTTAGTAACAAATTTTAAAAAACCAAAATATATAAATCATAAAGAAATTAGCAGAGTTAATGTAATTACTGACATAGAAAAATGCACACTCTGTCGCAAATGTGAAACTAAATGTCCAACAGAATCAATTCAAATAGATATTGATCAATTTGGCAAGTGTACTAACTGTAAGATTTGTGAAAATAACTGTCCACAAAAAGCAATTAATAATGGTGTAATTGATCAAGATAGATGTGTATTATGTTTCACATGTCTTAGAGCTTGTCCTAATAATGCAATTGATTTAAATGATTTTAAATTAGAAATTGATCATTTAAATGAAGGAGATGTGATTAGTGGAAGTATAATCTCTTGTTTAAATTGTGGATTATGTGTAAATGCATGTCCTAATGGTGCATTAAAATATATTGATAATAAAGTAAGAGCAAACCCAATTATTTGTTTAGAATGCATAACAAAAGAATGTTTAGATGTATGTCCTGTTAAAACACTAAAAGAAAATGAAGATATGGGATTAATGGGTTATTGTGTATCTTGTGGCCAATGTGTAAAAGCATGTAATATTAACAAAGCTCGTGGTTTCAAAACAATTATTTGGGATGGAAAAGTCTCTGAAGATTGCATATCTTGTGGAATATGTGCTGAAGTATGTAACAATAAAGCAATAACTCTTAAAAGAGGCAGTATACTTGTAGATTCAGATAAATGTGTATTATGTGAAAAATGTGCAATATATTGTCCAGTTGATGCTATACCAAAAACAACACTTAGAAAATATCTAATAGAACCTCATTCCATATATTTATCAAATAATCTATGTATAAAGTGTAATTTATGTAAAAACATATGTCCTAAAGAGGCTATATGTGAAAATGATAATGACAACTTCGAAATAGATGAAAATAAATGTATTTGTTGTGGAGCTTGTGTAAATATTTGTCCATCAAAAGCAATAACTATTGAAAGGGAATTTGGGGAATTAATATGAGAAATTTAATACGTATAATCTTTGAAGGAGCATTAACTAATTTAAAAAGAATATTATTTGCCTCAGATAGAGTTACTGATCTTGAAATGAGGGATAAAATCCTTAATGGTAATGTTGAACCAACACAAAAAGTAGCTGAAAATTCATGTATCGGATGTGGTGGGTGCTCAAATGTTTGTCCTACGGGTGCAGTAGAAATGATTGATATTGAAACGCCAGTCACATTAATGGAAGGTTTAGAAAAAACACAAATTCCTAGATTAAACAGTTTAAAATGTATAAATTGTTATTATTGCCATGATTTTTGTCCGATTTATGCTTTATTTGGTGAAGCAGCAACAATACATCCAAATGATGTTGGTTTGGCTGAAACAGATATAAAAGACTTAATGGGGAAGCCATTCAAGATTTCTGAAGATAAAGTAGCATTCATATCTCAATTTTTATCAGATAAAACAATAATAAAAAATAAAAACAGTAAAAAAATAGGTGAGGGTGATTAAATGGGCCTTAAATCATATTCAAGGGCAAGGGCAGTTCATGTAATGTTAGTTTATACTGGGGGCTGTAATGGTTGTGATATTGAAATAGTAAATGCTGTTCTCTCACCAAGATTTGATATAGAACAATATAAGATATTTTTAACATGGAATCCTCGTGAAGCAGATGTATTAATTGTAACTGGTCCTGTAACTAAACATAATGAGGAACCTCTTAAAAAAATCTATAACTCAATACCTAACCCTAAAGCAGTTATAGCTGCTGGTGCATGTGCTGTTATGGGAGGAGTTTATAAAAATATTCATGGTGACATACCATCAGATGAAATTGCAGGTCCTGTGGAGAATATTATACCTGTGGATGCTAAGGTGCCTGGATGTGCAGTTAGATGTGAAGATGTTTTAGCAGGAGCAGTTTCTGCTTTACCAAAATTATTGGAAGCTGATTAAATAATAAATGATTTCACCATAAAATAGTTTAATGGGTGTGTATGATGAATAAAAATAATAATTCAAAGCGTCAAATAATAGAAACAGAAATATCAATGGGTCCTGTTCATTCTGCCGCTTTAGAACCTTACAGAGTAAGATTATTCGTTGAAGATGAGTTAGTTAAGGATGCAGAAATTACTGTGGGTGTTAACCATAGGGGTGTAGAACGGATAATGGAAGGGTTACCTGTAGAAAAAGCTAATAGTTTAACTGAAAAAATTTGTGGAATCTGTTCTAATGTGCATTTATGGAATTCCGTATTGGTTGCTGAAAAAGGATTAGAAATAGATGTTCCAGAAAGAGCAGAATACATAAGGTTAATAATGGCTGAATTAGAAAGAATTCATAGTCATTTATTATATTTAGCTCATGGAAATGAAGTATTGGGCCATGAAACTTTTTCTATGCGATTATTCTATATAAGAGAAACTGTTATGGGCTTATTATCTATGGTTGGAGGTAACAGAGTACAATATGGTTGTTCGGTTATAGGTGGAGTTAGACCTAGATGTGACTTAGATGAAATGAAAATACAAAAAATACTTGAAGGTTTAGATTCTATCGAAAAAAGAGTAATGGAATTTGCAGATCGTTTCATATCAGATCCTATAATAATGTCTAGGATAACTGGTGTGGGAGTTTTAACAAAACAAGATGCAATAAAATTAGCTGCATCTGGCCCAACATTAAGAGCCACTGGTGTGGAATTAGACTTAAGACGTGAAATGAAACAATATGATCCATTTGAATTTAATGTTATAACTCAAGATGATGGTGATGTTAAATCTAACCTATTAATAAGAGTATTAGAAATACCTGAATCTATTAAAATCATAAAACAAGCTATAAAAGACCTACCAAAAGGTCCATTAACTAATCGAAATTGGGAAATGATTGATACTGATATTATAAAAAATTATGTTGAAGCTCCTAGGGGTAAATTATATCATTCATATGCATTAGAAGATGGAAGAATCCGAGGGTCAGTCATAAGAACGCCTTCTATGTCAAATATAGGTGCAATGCAACATGCATGTATAGGTACGCATATAACTGAAGCTCAATTAGCTATTGTACAATGTGATCCCTGTTTTACATGTACGGATAGGGCCATAAAAATACAATACACTCCTCTAAGCAAAGGAGAAAAATAATGGTAAGGGGATGTAATTCATGGAATTTACAAATATATTAAATTCATATGTTGCAGTATTTGGAACATTAATTGTATCATTGTTGATATGTATGTTTCTTCCAGGTATTGAAAGAAAATTTATTCATGCTAGAATTCAGCAAAGAATAGGTCCACCAGTATCTAGTCCTGGTTTAATGGCTCCTATAAAATTTTTCTTCAAAGAATCTATAACTCCAAATTCGCCAATGCCTGAAGTATACAACAAACTACCTTTAATAGGATTAATAGTAATTACTTTAATATTTTTAATATTAATGCCTCAATTTTACTTTTTGGGTGTATTTGCAAGTATATTAACGATAATAGGATTATTAAAAATAGAAGAAATTATTTATATATTCATGGGGTCTTTATCAAAATCTGTAATGTCAATGAATATGCCTTTCCCTGATGATGTTAAGGGGGCTAAACAATACAAACAAGCTACTAAATCATTTATAGAAGATATAAGTGCAAATCGTGCATTTAAATTGATAGCATTCGGTTCAATTCCAATATATTTGGCATTATTTGTGCCTGTAGTTAAAAGTAGTAGTTTACTTTTATCAGATATAATTATTTATCAACAAATAAATGGTCCAATATTATTCAGTTTTGCAGGAGTTATTGGAGCAATAGTCTTCTTTATAGGGTACATGATTTTATTAAATGAATATCCATTTGCAATATTAAAAACTAAAGCAGATGTTATTGAAGGTCCCTACATGGAATATGCTGCTAATTCACGTGCTTTTGTAGTAATAAGTCGTGCATTTTTAATGTTCACTTTAGCAACATTATTTTCAGTATTATTCTTAGGATTACCTCCAAATATTTTTAATTGGAGTTTCTTAGTGAACATTTTCATTGTAATATTATTCCCTGTATTAATGGGAGTATTCAGTGCATTTTCACCAGTATTCACATACAAACAATTTTATCCTTTTGTAATAGGTACTTCACTATTAGGAGTTTTAGCAATAATAGGGGCATTTTTCTAGAATTCATAAAATAAAACAAGATTATTCCATTAAAAGGTGATTATATGAAATTCGTCATGAGACCTTATAATATCATAAGTTTAGGAGGATACATTGTTGAAGTAGACTTCCCATATAGAAATATTATTGTTGTTAATCCAACAGCAGAACCTATAAAAATTGAAGTTCCAGTTTTCGATGAATCTTGGATTGAAGAACATGAAAATCTTGGGTTGATTATTACTCCAGTTACTTATGAAGACAATTATTTAAGTATGTTCCGTCAAGAAAAAGAAGCTTTAGATAAATTAAAGCGGTAAATAAAATAAAACTTTTTATTTTTTATCATCATATCTATTTAATTTCACAATATTAACTTCATAGAATAGTTTAACTAATTTTTTATATAGTCCTCACTTAAAAAAATTAAATTATTTTTGTATTTAATAAAAATACAATATTCTATTAAAAAATCATATTTATAATTTAGTATAATTCAATAATTCTAAAGGAGAAAATTATAAAATGAACACAATTTCATTAACAATCAAATCTGTAGAAAAACCAGGGGTTTTAAATCAAATAACAGATATGATTGCATCTAAACATATTAATATAACTTATACGTATCTATATGTTGAAAAAAAAGGCATGGGTATAATATATCTGGAGTTAGAAAATGTATCAAACATAAATGAATTAATAGACTCAATTAACAAATTAGATTATGTACTTGCAGTTGAAATACACCCCTCATTTGATGACATTTATGGGAAAAGAATAATTATTGTCGGTGGAGGGGCACAGGTATCACAAGTAGCTATGGGTGCAGTTAGTGAAGCAGATAGACACAACATACGGGGAGAAAAAATAAGTGTGGATACAATTCCTTTAGTAGGTGAAGATGAAATAGCAGAAGCCGTATTAGCAGCAGGCCGCATACCAAGAGTTCATGCAATAGTTCTAGCAGGTTCAATAATGGGTGGTAAAATCACTAAGGCTATTAAAAAAATAAAAAAAGAACATGATATTGTAGTAATAAGTTTAAATATGGCTGGTAGTGTTCCAAATATGGCGGATTTAGTTATAACTGATCCAATACAAGCTGGTGTAATGTCTGTAATGTCAATAGCTGATACTGCAGTATTTAATGTTAAAAAAATGTCAAATATGAGATTTTAAGATATTAAATTTATAAACTTTAATATTCTATGTTGCCCTAATTTATTAAAACAAATAGGATTAATATAATTCGTACTGAATTCTTGTAATTGAACAATTAATACAATCATTATTCTCTTATTTTTATTAATATGATTCATAATGGATTCTAGTTTCATCAAATTTGTCCATAAATTTATTTTCCCAACCTTCAGCAGGATAACCTACAGTTACAATAGAATATGGTTTTAAATCACTAATATCGTCTATACCTATGATTTTTCCAATTTTAATCATTCTTTCTTCATCAGGTGCAACACCATTCCAAAGACCACCTAATCCAAGGTTAACTGCTTCAAGTAGCATATTTTCACAAGCAGCACCCATGTCTTGTTGCCACACTGTTTTATAAAATGCCCTTTCAATATTGGCCACTAAAACAATAGCTACGGGAGCATTGGTAACTCTGGGCTTAATTTCACCAATTTTAGTTAAAGTGTCTTTATTTTTAATAACAACAAACTCCCAAGGTTCAGCACCTAATCTACTTCCTGGAGCTTGCATTCCTGCTTTTAAAATTTTTAATATTAATTCATCACTAACATCTTCGTTGGTGTATTCACGAATACTTCTTCGTGTGTTTATAATTTCTTCAAAATCAGACATATTTTTAATTAAGTTTTATTGTATATATAATTTTTAGGCTTTGTAGAAAACCTTTTTTTCTAATTTTTATTTTTGCACTTAAAATTGATTTTTACCCCAAATTTCTAT
>CADBMS010000072.1 GCA_902795935.1 uncultured Methanobrevibacter sp. | reverse complement strand
TCCAAAAAAGACGAATTATTAAGAAAAAAGACATACTAATCTTCGACAAAGGATATTACAGCTACAACAACTACCAAATAGGAATTGGCAAGTACAAAATAGTCCCTTTTATTTTTCCAAAAGATAATTTCAACAAAACAAAGTTGGATGACAGATTATCCTATCCATTGTAAGTATTTAAGAAAATAAAGAAAATAAGTGCTGAAAAAAGATTATATGGTTATTTAAAATTGGAATTATTCCAAAAATTAAATAATTGGAAGAAATTCAAACCAATACGTGGATAATAGAAGATTTCTTCAAATTACTAAAATAAGGATATAATAATAAACCAATCTTTTATAATTTTGGTAACTTTATATTTGACCAATCTAATCCTAAAACACACAGATTTTACTTTTTAAATCTTGATTTGAAAGAAGACAATTGTAACTTTATATCTAACTAATGTAATAAACTATTTGCCTCATTATATGAGTCCTCTGATGGTAAAACTTTAATTAATGAATTAAATCTTAATGTATTGAATTAAAAGTTACACATAATGGTACTGGAAAATTAAATCTTAAATTAGGAAATTTAACTAATGAAACTCTCTATGGTCAATTAAGTAAGTTTTTAGTATTTATTTATCTTTTTTTTTATTTAATTATTTTTTATTTACTCATTAAAAATAATAAAATATATGAATTAATACTTATTTTTTAATTTATTCAGTTAAAATTTTGCAACCATCAGATTCAACTAAAACAGTATGCTCTTTTTGTGAAACAATTCCATTTTCTTTTTCTTTTAAAACATTATATGGGTAGATAATCATGTGTTGACTTAATAATCTTAGTGATGAATGTAATCTGTTAACTTCAAAATCATCTAAAAACCATCTTTGAGCAAAGGGTAAATTTTTAAATTCTGATTTAATATTACGTAAAACTTTTTTAGCATGTGCCACACGTAATGGTCTTTCACGTAAATACTTGAAAATATATGATTGGGGCATGTCAGTAACATAACCTATTCCATTAGTTGCAAATGGTTCAATTGCAATAATATCTCCTTCTTCTAATATGTGACCATTTTTTTCTTTAACGCTAGGAACTGATATTCCTGCATGTAGATTCCATTGGGTTAAACTATGTCCTGTAAGGTTAGCAACGGGTTTAAATCCATGTTTAGTAATTGCATCTTCAACAGCAGATCCAATTTCACTTAAACTTATGCCTGCACGAACGGTACTAATAGCAGCATCTAAACCATCAGATGCTGCTTGAATTAATTCTAAATTCTCTTCAGCTCGTTCAATTGGATAATCATCTTTGTCTTCATAACCATCCACTAATACACTTATGGCACTATCGCCAATGTAACCATTAACATGAGCTCCTAAATCAAGTTTAACAAGGTCTCCTGCTTTAATTGTATTGGTATCTCCAGGGGGGGATGTGTAATGTGCAGCTATTTCATTAATAGAAACATTACATGGAAATGCTGGAAAACCTCCTTTTTTTATTATGCTTTTTTCAACAAATTCTGTTAATTCAATAATAGGTAATCCATCTTTAATTAATTTTATAGCTTCTGATCTAACTTCAGAAACAATTTGTCCTGCTTTTTCACTAGATTCAATCATATATTTCCCTTCAAAGATTAAAAAAATAAATTATTTTTTTTAGATGTTGTTTATAGTAGGATATGTTTGAAATGTTCATTGTATTACTCTAATAATAGTAATATTTCACATTTGATTAATATATTATGCTTTATTGTTAATATATTATTTATTTTTATTTCTTAATTAATTTAATGAAATAATGCCTATTAAAACAAATATTATATTAATAAATTAAGAATTATAATGATTTAATTCAATAATTTGCCTAAAACACAAGATATTTTATACAACATATTAAATAATTAAAGATATATATATAGTAGATTAACTAAAGATATAATCGAGGCAAAGTTATGGCTTTAAGCAATTTTTTAACTCCAGAAAGTATGGTCTTCATAATAGTTGTAGCAATCGCACTAATAGCAGCAGTTATCATAGTAATTCAATGGAGAAAAGTTAAAGTAAGCGAACATGAATTAGCCATTTTGGAAAAACAGATTGAACTAAAAAAAATCAATATGGTTGAAAAAGACATGGAGTCCAAACGTTTAATGGAAAATGGACTTCCTTTACCAAAAGATAAACAAGAAAAGCTTATGGAAATCCGCAAACAAACATCAGAATTATTAGGAAATGTTGGATATATGCAAACACAAGTTAGTGAAAGATTAGCACATTTAGAAGCACAAACTGAATTAACTAAACTTAAAAAAATGCTTGCAGAAATTGAAGAAAAAGAAAAAAAACTCGATAAAAATAGTCAAAAATACAAAGGAGAATAAATTATGGATCCTATTTCATTATTGGCAGTTTTAGTTCTTGCAGGTGCAATAATAATTTTAATTTATTATTATTTGCAGAATTCATCCTATGTGGACATGTCTAATTATAAAGAACGTATGCCAAATTTAGGTAGTTATGTGGGGGAGAGTGAAACTATGAATGTTGCAAGTGAAAAAGTAAGTGGTATGGGTGAAAAAGTATCTGGTATGGGAAATAAAATCCGAGGAAAAGTAAGAGATGTACCTATAAGTACTGATGGTCTTTCAAATAGAATTGATGCCTTTTTAGAAGAAAAAAGTGATGAACTCATAAAAGATTGGGAACTAGCAACTAAAACAGATATCACTTCTTTAGATAAACGTATGAAACTCAATGCTCGTCAAATAGATGAATTAGAAAGGCGTTTCAATGAATATCGTACTTTCACTAATAAAAAATTAGATTCATTTGATGAAAGATTGAAAAAATTAGAAGAAATTGAATAATTTATTTATTCATTACTTTTTATTATTAAAAAGAATATAATTAATTAAATAAGTTATTATGGGCAATATTATTGGGATTTATAAGTAGTATGCTTAGTTAGCTTATGTTCTATAATAAATATTTAAAATTAATAGTTATGCAAACATTTATATACTTTTATAACATATCTTAATATGTTTATAATGTTATAGCGGGGTGGGGTAGTCTGGTGATCCCGCGGGGC
>CADBMS010000071.1 GCA_902795935.1 uncultured Methanobrevibacter sp. | reverse complement strand
TAGAATAAATGGTTAAATATAAATTTAAGAAATAGTCAAGCATAAATAGAATAAATGGTTAAATATAAATTTAAGAAATAGTCAAGTATAAATAGAATAAATGGTTAAGTATAAATTTAAGAAATAGTTAAATAAAAAAATAATAATAATGGTTGATTTTATTTATGAGGAAATATCTTAAACGTTTAATTGATAAAGATTTGGAGGAATATTTGGATATTATTGGTGCTGTATTGATTGTTGGACCAAAATGGTGTGGAAAAACAACAACTGCAGAACAATATGCTAAAAGTGTACTGAAATTACAGGACCCAGATAATAGAAAATCATATTTACAATTAGCAGAAATAAAACCATCAAAATTATTAGAAGGTGAAAAACCAAGATTAATAGATGAATGGCAATTAGCACCCGTACTATGGGATGCTGTAAGAACTAATGTAGACAATAGTAATTCCAAAAATCTTTACATTTTAACAGGATCAACAGTAGTTAATGAAGACGAAATAATGCATTCTGGAACAGGCCGAATTCATCGCTTGTTAATGTATCCTATGAGTTTATATGAAAGTAAAGATTCAAATGGTAAAATTTCACTAAAAAAATTATTTGAAGATAAAAATTTAGATATTGATGGTATCAAGTCCAATTTAACAATAGAAGAATTATTACATGTGTCTTGCCGAGGAGGATGGCCAGAAACCTTAGAAATAAAAGATAAAAACAAACAATTAAAAATTTCAAAATCATACGTCGAACACATTTGCCAAACTGACGTATCACAAATAGATAATGTTAAACGAGACCCTGATAAAGTTAAATTACTCCTACAATCATATGCACGTAACTTATCAACTCTTGCAAAGAACACTAATATTCTTAAAGATGTAAACTCAACATACACTACACTTGATAAAACCACATTTTATTCATATATTAATGTTTTAAAAAGATTATTTGTAATTGATGATATTACAGGATGGTCTCCTAATATTCGTTCAAAATCAGCAATTAGAACTGGACCAAAAAGACAATTCATAGACCCCTCTATTGCAACAGCAGCACTAGATTTAAATCCTGAAAAATTAATTTATGACCTAAATACATATGGTTTTATATTTGAAAATTTATGTATACGTGACTTAAAGATTTATTCCCAAACATTAGGAGGTAATTTATATTATTACCATGACACATCTAATTTAGAAGTCGACTGTGTTATTCAACTAGATAATGGACATTATGGATTAATTGAATTTAAATTAGGTGGCAATGAAGAGGAAAAAGGGGCAAAAAATCTTTTAAAATTACAAGATTTAATTAAAAAAAGTATCAAATTGAATAAAACAAAAATACCTGAACCCTCATTTTTAGCAATCATAACTGGAGGTAAATTCGCATATACAAGAGAAGATGGCGTGAAAATAATTCCCATAGCTTGTTTAAAAAATTAATGATAATGTTTTTTTTATTTTTAGATTTTTCAGGGTCTTGTTTTTAGCAACATCTTTTTTTTGCCTATTTTTTTACATTTATTCTATTTTTTTAATCCCATCTGATTTTTTGGTATTGTTGTTTGGTTTTTTCGTGGCTGCTTTTTACGTATCGTTGTGTTGTTTGTAGTCTGCTGTGTCCTGCTAATTGCATGGCTACTGGTATGGGGATCTTTGAATCATTTACGATGTAACTCATGAATGTGTGTCTGGATGTATGTGGCGAAACCCTACTATATGATTCTATGTGAACTTTTGCTTTATTATGATAATGCATCTTGAATAGTCCTTTCTTATCCTGGCTTTCTTTGATGTGTGTTTAGTTAAGTGATTAAAAATTGTATATTTTTATATAGTTAACTATTTAAATTTAGTATATTTTTATATACTTAATTGATTAAAAGTAAGCATATGTGATAATTATCATATTATAAAAATAATATTTTTAAAACTTTAATGGGAGTAATTAAATGATTGATGAGGAAGATGTACTTTCTTTTATAAGGAACCAACAACATGTAATCAAGTATTTATCAAAAGAACTTAAAAAAGATGATATTAAGCCAAGATTTAAGTATTATGAACTTGTTGAATATCTAAATAATTTTATAGATAACGAAAAGAATTATTATCATCGTTTGATAATGATTCCTGGTTTAAGAGGTATAGGCAAATCAACATTGCTTTATCAAATATATTCATATTTAAATACTGAAAAAGGTATTGATGAAGATGATATTCTTTATGTCAATGTAGATGACTTAAAAAGCACTATGGATGCCGATATTAAAACTGTATTTGAATTATTTCTTGAAAATAAACATAATACTATCCCATTAACTTTAAATAAGAAAATATTTTTACTAGTTGATGAAGCACAATTCGACAAAAACTGGGCTAAATTTGCAAAATTATTGTTCGATAAAACTTCAAATGTATTTATGATT
>CADBMS010000070.1 GCA_902795935.1 uncultured Methanobrevibacter sp. | reverse complement strand
TTGTTCTTTTTTAAGGCAAAAAGCTATTCAAAGTTTGCAATTATAAATGCCGGTGGGGGGATGATATATGTTGGAGCTATGCAGGACAGTTTTCCTCAGGCATTGGAATTGTCCGAAAGAGAATATAATGCCTTTGCATTGATATACCGACCAGGAGCGAATACTGCAATGCAGGATCTTGCAAGAGCAATATCATTCATTCATGAAAACAGAGAAGAGTTGGAAGTTGATGTTGATGACTACTCAGTATGGGGAGGCTCTGCAGGTGCAAGAATGGCAGCATGGATTAGCACATACGGAACAGGACAATTTGGTGTAAAGGAATATCCTAAACCTTCAACTGTAATACTGCAGTATACTGGACTTTCTGAAGTAACTGGATATGAAGTGCCTACATACAGCTGCGTTGGAACACATGATTATATAGCAGATTACCGAGTGATGGAAAACAGAATCAATCAAATCAAATCAAACGGAACCGATGCTGAAATTGAAGTGTTTCATGGGTTGCCTCATGGCTTTGGATTAGGTGAAGGAACAATTGCAGAAGGTTGGATAGACAATGCAATTAGGTTCTGGCAAAGCAATATGAAAAAATAACACTGGTGAATGTATGGACAAGTTTAGAACAGGTTGGGCTCAAGATGTTCCATTATCCTATAAACGCAAGGCTAAAGAGCAGGGAAAAGTGGAACAAATTGAATATGAAACAATCGATTATACAAACAACAGAAAAATTGTCAAAAAAGCAGTAATCTATTTGCCGTTCGAATATGATGAAAAGAAAAAGTATAATGTTTTCTATCTCATGCATGGATGGACGGGACACGCAGGGGACTTTTTTGAGTACTCGAATATCCTGAACATTTTGGACAATATGATATGCAATAATGATATTGATCCGCTAATTGTGGTTGCAGCAACCTTTGATGCAGAAAACAAGGGGCAGGGATGGTCAAGAAGTGTTGAAGAGCTTGAACCTTTTCATTTGGATTTTGAAAATGCCTTGATGCCTTATGTTGAATCTCATTATTCGACATATGCAAAAAGCACTTCCAAAAAGGATTTGGGTGCCTCACGTGACCACAGGGCATTTGGAGGATTCTCATTGGGGGCAATTGTAACATGGTACATGTTCAAGCATGATTTGGATTACATTAAATATTTCCTACCAATGTCTGGTGATGCATGGTATGTTTCAATGTTCGGAGGGTTGTATTATCCTAAAGAGACTGTCGATGAAATTGAGTGTATTGTTAATGATTTTGGTGATGATTATTTCATAGCAGCTTATTTGGGGACAAATGATGCAAGATATAATCAGGTTAACAATCAGATAGTTGAGATGTTAAAAAGAAAGATATTTGGGAATAATTTTGTCTATTATCAACTTAAAAATGCATTCCATGATTTGAATGCAACGGATGCGGATATGTATAATGGATTGCAGTTATTTTTCATCTAATGAAAATGAGTTAAATTAAATTTTGTACTTTTCATATACTGAAAACTTTATATGCTATTTTTTCTAAATTAAGAAAATATGATTATTAGGGAATTTGAGAAAGAAGACCTGTCTGAAATGATTTCCGTTTGGAATGAAATAGTAAATGAGGGCAATGCATTTCCCCAGGAAGAGTTTCTGACATTAAATACAGGTTCGGACTTTTTCAATAGTCAAAGCTATGTTGGAGTTGCATATGATGAAAGGATTCTGGGATTGTACATTCTCCATCCAAACAATGTCGGAAGATGCGGCCATATTGCTAATGCAAGCTATGCTGTATCATCAGATGCGCGAGGAAAGCATATAGGTGAAAAACTGGTTTTGGATTCTATTGAAAAAGCAAAGCAGCTTGATTTTCTAATACTTCAGTTCAATGCTGTCGTTGAGGACAATCTGTCTGCAAGACATCTATACGAAAAACTTGGATTTAGGCAATTGGGGACAATACCTAAAGGATTCAGGTTGGATGATGGAGAATTTGTCAACATCTGCCCTTATTATATTGAATTATGATATCTTATTTTCATTATATCTGGGAGAGGTTCCATCCAACAAAAGCAATCTTTTTATAGTTATGATGTCAAAAATATTATTACAATTTTAGGATTTGGTTTAATTTAATTCATTAAATCACTAAGTTAACGAAGTGAATTCAACGGTAAAAGTCCATTTTTTTAATTTCAAGTAAAATAATTATTTATTTGACAATCATAAAAAAATATATTTTTTTTATTAGAATAGTTTATAATTATCTTTACGTGGTATGATATTTACGATTTCTATTCTTTTTTGTGTTTCTGATATGTAGAATATTATTCTGAAATTACCTACGCGTGCTCGGTGACATTTAGGGCATTTAACACTGTTTAATTCTTTATATGTTGAATCAAATGGGTTTGTTAAGATTCTCATATATTCTTTGTTAATTCTTAACAATAATGTGGTATCATTTTTATGTTTTTTGAAGAATTTTTTAGCTTTATCATGTTCAAATAGTTCGTAGGTCATTTTTTAATCTCTTGTTCTAATTTTTTTATTCGTTCTTCTAAGTCCTCCATGGTTATTTTTGTGACATTGTCTAGGTTTCCGTTTTCAAATTTTTCGATTTCAGTATTGTAAAATTCGGCTTCTTCATCTGTGAATTCTTCATTTTCATTATAATAGTTAATAAGCTGTATTATTACATCATTAAAAGTATCCTGTTTAGAAGCTAATTTAGATAAAGCATCATGCGTACTTTGAGAAATTTTAATTGTTTTAGTCAACATAATTATTAACACCCACCATAATTATTAGTATACCAAGTATACTATAAATAGTTTACCAACACACCCCTCACATTCCCTATTTTTTATATATAAATTTTTTTTGTGATTATATATTGATGATAAGTGAGTATTGTTTATTTTTTTATAAGAATAGTTGGGCTTCTTTTAAAAATTCTTCTGCATGAGTGATTCTTTTACTTGCTTTTTCTTTATCCATATAATCAAATGCTTCATAATCAGCATCTTCTCTTTCTTTTTGAGTAGTAGCCAGATATTTGTATGTGTTATATTTGAATTTATCTTCATGTACGTATTTTAAACTGAATAATTGGATTAATCCGCCATGTGTTTTGGGGATATTGCAGTCTTTTTTGAGTAGTAATGTTTTAGCACATATAAACATGGCGTAATATGAGAATGTAACTGAATCTGCGTAACTTTCATTTTCAAATAAGAGTTTACTATTTTTTAGTTTGGTTTCAGCTTTATTAATAAGTGCTTTTATTTCGTTTTCATCCAATTGTTACACAGTCTCTTAAAACATTAGTTAAATATGACCAATTTTTGGTTTTGTTGAATATTTCTTCAGGCATTACTTTAGCTGAGATAAGTTCTCCTTTATCATACATAATCCATGCTATTTCATCATCAATTTTATCATCAATTTTATCCCAATGATTTGATATGACTAATATATCTATATCTGAGTCTTCACTATCTTCTCCACGAGCAACTGAGCCGTAGAGAATTATTTTTATAATATATTCTGATTTAATAGCTTTTGCAAACTCTTTAGCAATTTCAACTCGATTATTCATGATAAAAATCACCAAAAAATGAATTAATAATATAAATTTAGATTATATCTTTTATTAATAATAAATAATTCTATTTATGTAGAATCCCATCTTTTTTATATAAAAATTTTTTTTGAATTAAATCCTCTTCGTTTAAGGACAAGTTAACGAAGTAAAAAAAAACAGATTTTTATACCATGAATAAAATGGCCATTACTCCATTTATTAAAATATTTGCTTTAAATAACTATAAATTAAACAAAATAAGTAAGTAAATAATTGTAAAAAAATAGTTTATCTTAATGTGTCGATTGGAATTACCATTACTCCATCTTTTCGAACTCTTGCAATTTGTCCACCAGTTATAACTGCTAAAAAGCTAGGTTCTGGGATATGTGTATCGCCAGTAGCAATTTTTTGTTTAATTAACTTATCCATTTTTAATAAAGTTTGGGCTCCTTCATTAATTCTATTATCACCTAATTTAAACTCTATTAATCCATAACGTCCATCAGCAATTTGTAAAACACAATCTACTTCCAATGTAGCATCATTATAATATAATACTTTTCCACCTAATGGTGCTGAATATACTTTTAAATCCCGGATACATAATGTTTCAAAAATGAATCCGAAAGTTTCTAAATCATAAATCAACATTTCGGGGGTTACATTGAGTCCTGCAACTGCAAGTGATGGATCTATAAATTCCTTTTTTTCTGTTTTTCTTATTTTTTGCTTTGAACGAATATTAGGCGTCCATGCAGGAACATTATCAATAACAAATAGATTTTTTAAAACAGAAATATATGAATAAAAGGTAGGTTCAGAGATTTTACCATAATTTTCCTCAATATCGGCCATTATTTTTGTATTATTAACTAATGTTGAAATGTTACGTGAATAAGACCTGAGTATTGCTTCAAATATTTTTGAATCACGTTTAACGCCATCAATATTATAAGTGTCATCACGACATATGTTATCAAAATAAGATGATGCCACAATTAATTGTTTTTGTTTATCTTCAATGTTTAATGTTTCTGGCCAACCTCCACGAGAAGCTAGGAAAGTTAAATCTTTTAAAGATAAATTTGAGGTAATTCCATTAATTTTAACATTTTTATCATTAAATAAATCGATTAGTGAGATTTTACCATTGGAATCACCACTTTCATATAAACTCATAGGCCTCATCATCAGCCTATGGATTCTTCCAACACCTTTATGATTTATTTTAGAGTTATCAACTATAGTAGAACCGGTTAAAATGTATAATCCATAACTATCGGTTTTATCAACAGAATATCGTACTGCATCCCA
The DNA here is from genome assembly GCA_902795935.1 of uncultured Methanobrevibacter sp. Classification (GTDB taxonomy): domain Archaea; phylum Methanobacteriota; class Methanobacteria; order Methanobacteriales; family Methanobacteriaceae; genus CADBMS01. Next base: position 1,307 of record CADBMS010000070.1, on the reverse strand, counting down.
TAATTCAGGGGCCATTTGCCATTCATCAATTAATAATGGTTTTTCTTGGTCCAATAATAATAGTGGATCTGCATCGGCTAGTTCAATGTATGATTTACCTAATGTAGGATGTTGTAATTCAATTATTGATTTAGCAAACTGAGTAGCAGTAGTTGTTTTACCACACCATTTTGGTCCAACTATTAAAACAGCCCCCATACATTCAAGTACATGCTTTAATTCTTCATCAACATACCTTTTAATATAATCCATATTAGCACCAATTAAGTAATTATACTATTTACATTTAAGTGATTATACCATAAATATTTAAGTAATTATACTATTTACATTTAAGTAATAATAGTTTTTCATGAAAAAAAATAATATCTCTAAAGATTTTACTTCATAATAAATTCTAGTATAACGAAGTAAAAAAAAACGGTTCTTATACCATAAATAAATGACCCTTTCACCATTTATCCTAAAAAAATTTTTTTGGATCATTTTTATAAATAAGAAAAAGAAATGGTTATGTTTTTATTTAAGGGATTATAAATGTTATAATTGGTATAATTGATGTAATCAGTATAAAAAAATATGTGGGTGATTTTATGTCAAAAACAATTAAAGTAAGTGATAGTGTGCATTACCAGTTAGGCCTTAGGGGAACTAAAAATGACACTTATAATGATATAATACAAAGATTATTGGATGAAGTTAATGAAGAGTTTACTGATGAAGAAGCTGAAGAATTTAATAAAAGAATAGAGAAATTTGAAAGTGGAGATTATTCAGATACTACCAAAATAGATATTGAAGAAGAATTAAAAAAAATATAGGTCAAAAATATGTCATATTCAATTTATGAACATAAAGATGCCAGTAAATTCCGTAAAAAACACAACAACAATAAACAATTAATTAAAAGAATATTACTCAAATATAACGAAATTAAACAAAACCCAAATAATCCCCAATTTAAACAACTAAAAAGTAAAAAATGCCCAAAATGTAAACGTACAAGAGTAGGAAACTACAGAATAATATTCTTCACATCCAAAAATAACATAGAAATAGTCTCAATAATATACCGCAAAGACGAATACTCACAATATTAGAGGATGTGGCGCAAAAATTTTAACTGATTTTTGTTTTTTCTGATTTTTTTATATTTCTTCTTCATTTATTTTTTTTAGTTGTTTTTTGTTTGTATTTCGTTGTATGTTCTTTTTAGGTTCTGTCCTATTGTGTATAGTTTGAATTCTATGTTTGTGTTTTCTATTCCTGTTGTTGTGAATTCATATAGTTTCATATTTTGTTTTATA
>CADBMS010000069.1 GCA_902795935.1 uncultured Methanobrevibacter sp. | reverse complement strand
CCTGGTAAATTTGGTATTGATTGTTTTTGTGAACTTACATAGTCGCATAAGTCATATTGTGCAGTATCACTTAAGATATTCATTTTGTTATTGAGATTCATATATGATTAATGTTATATTGTTGAAATTATAATACTTTTCCATATAATATTTTCACACTATTTAAATAAAATGGGATTTCATTATATTATTATGAGAGTAGTACTTGCAGGCACAGGTAGTGCAGTAGGAAAAACAACAATTTCCACAGGAATAATGAAAGCATTATCTGAAGAAGGAAAAGTTCAACCATTTAAAGTAGGGCCTGATTATATTGATCCAACATACCATACAATGGCCACTGGAAATAAATCACGTAACTTAGACACTTTTTTCATGTCTTTAAACCAAGTAAAATCGTCTTATATTCGGGCAATGAAAAAGACTAAAAGTAAAATGGCAGTTATTGAAGGAGTTAGGGGATTATATGAAGGTATAAGTCCAATTGATGATATGGGCAATACTGCATCAGTATCAAAAGCATTAGATGCCCCAGTAATTTTAATTTTAAATGCACGAAGTTTAGTTAAAAGTGCAGCAGCAGTAATTTTAGGATTTCAAACATTAGATCCTTCAATAAAAATTGAAGGGGCCATATTGAACATGGTTAAAAACAATAAACATTATATTAAAGCTAAAACTGCTATAGAAACATACACTAATGTTAAAGTAATTGGAGGAATACCTAGAAATAACGAAATATCTGTTGAACAAAGACATTTAGGACTAGTTCCAGCTTTAGAGCGAGAAAATATAAATAAATCAATATCTCAATGGGGTCAAATGGTTAAAGAAAATATTGATATTGATTTATTATTAGAAATCATGAAAAATTCTCAAAAAATAACGGATCCTAAAGAAGAGTTATGGCAAACATCCAATAGAAAAAAAGTAAAAATTGGTGTTGCTATGGATGAAATCTTTACATTTTATTATCAAGATAATATTGAATCTTTAGAAGAGAATAATGCTAAAATAATTCCATTCAGTCCTTGGCATGATGAAAAAATACCTGATGTTGATGCATTATATATTGGTGGGGGATACCCTGAAATTTTTCTTAAGGAATTAGAATCAAATATTTCTATGAGGTACTCTATAAAAAAATTCCATGACAATGAAAAACCAATATATGGGGAATGTGGGGGTCTTATTTACTTAACTAATACAATTAATAATGCTAAAATGTGTAATGTATATAATTATCCTTCTGTTTTAACTAAACATGTTCAAGGTTTAAGTTATGTTATAGCTGAAACAAAAGAAGATAATATTATATCACAAAAAGGGGATGTTTTCAGAGGTCATGAGTTCCACTATGCTAAAGTAAATGTTAAACCAGAAAATAACCCAAAATTTGCATTTAAAATTTTAAGAGGTAATGGAATACTCAATAAAGAAGATGGATTAATATCGAAAAATACTGTTGCAAATTTTGTACATACTCATGCAGTGGCATGTCCAACATTTGCATCTAATCTAACTAGAAATGCCTGGGAATTATAATTTATACTATAATTTAGGAGTACTTATATGGAATCAAAGGATAAATATGATTTATTTTCACCTTATATTTTTATAATAATGGTGTTTTTATACATATTATTCGGATTTATGGGATTCACATATAAAATAAAAAACTTAGTTTTTCCATCACCAATAGTTTATTTGTATATATTTGGTGGTCTTATTTTTTTCATAATAGGTTTATTAACACCTAAATTTCTATTTTTATTAAAAAATAAATCTTTAACTAATATTATTGAGAATATCAAATTAGAAAGAGAAAAAAATATTAACTCTGCTTTCAATGAAATTATTTGGAAAGATTACTCAAAATCAGAATTATTATTAGTTACAATTGTAATAATTGGGTTAATTTTACAGGCATTTAATATTTTATTATCTGGAGGAATACCTTTATTTAGTGGATATTTAAAAGCACATGCTGTGACTAAAATTTGGATATTATCATATCTTTTATTTTTGCCGGGAATAAATATTTTACTTGCTAAATTTTCAAGAAAATATTATTATATGTTTTTTATTTTAGGAATTATATTATTTGCACTAACAGGATATCGCACAACAACAATTGCTATACTTTTAAGTGTATTCATCACTTTATATTATACTAAAGATTTCTTTTCTAAAAGCAATAAATGGTTATATATTTTACTATTTTTATCTTTAATAATTATAATGGTTTTACTTGTAGGTTATATTGCAGTTAAATCAATTGAATGGCAGCAATGGAATTTAAATCCTTTAGAACTATTTTTTTATAGGGCAGGATATACATTATCTGTTTTTGATGAATTATTAAATTTCCAAGGGCAAACTCATGGGACATTGTTATACTATTCTATAATGGGATTTTTTGAATCACAAGATCCTCGTATTATTGTTGGTACGTTAGTCCTTGGTTATAAACATTCAGCAACTTCAACTATTTTTGGACCATCATTATTAGATTTTGGATTTTATGCACTAGCAATACAAATGTTCATTTTAGCTTTTATACTTAAAATAATGCATTTTATACAAAAATATAAAAAAGGCATATTTACAGCATTTTATGCTATAATATTGGCTCAAACAATAATTTGGATTGAAACAGGCCCTACAGATTTAGTTGTATTTATATTTTATTTTATTTCACTTTTGTTAATAATTAATACTTTTTATAAATCATATTGGCTGGTGAAAATAGAATGAAAATTGCTGTAGCTGCAGAAATTACTCCTGCAAGAACATTGATACCTATATTAGAAAAATTAGATGCTGAAGTAATTGGATTAGCACATGGTAATGGGGCATCTGAAATATTATTTCCTTATTGTTCCAATGTTTATAGTATTGGGGCGGGTCGTAAGTCTGGAGTTAATAAAAGATCTAATTTTGAAATTTTAAAGTTAGTTTTAAAGGATATTAATAAGACAAGGAGAATATTATCTGATTCTAATGTGGATTTGGTTATTACTTGTGGTAATGCTGGAGATGTTCGTAAAGCTTTATCTGCAAGTAAATTATTGAGTATTCCAACTTTACATATTGAACAAGATATTTATAATCCTATTGAAATGATTGCATTTTCTAATATTATAACTGCTCCTTCTTCTAATTATAAATTATTTTTAGAAGAAAAATATTCTTTGAATAATGTTTTTAATATTGAAGGTTATCCTATGGTAGATTTTATCAATAGAAAAGAATTATTATCTAAAGATGAAATTTTTATGAGATATTCTCTTTTTAAAGATTATATTGTGGTGGTATTGGGTGGTGATTTGAAGTATGAGGATATTGAACATCTTATTTCTGTTATTTCTAATTTAGAATTTCAATTTTTAATAGTTCCATTTAGATTTGATGAAAATTATGTAAATTCTTTAGTTGATAGTGATAATATCCATATTTTAAATGGTTTTATTGATTTGCCTAGTTTGATGAAGTATTCTTTGTGTGTCATTTATGGTGCTGGTATGGGTGTTACTCTTGAAGTTGCAGTTTTGGGTGTTCCTGCGATTAAGATATTAGGGTTTCATGAAAAGCATGCTAGTGTTGATTTGGCTAAGAAAGTAGGTATTTGTATTTCTAATATTGATGATATTCCTATTAATTTAGATATTCTATCTAAACCTAATTCTAAAATGTTAATTAGGTCATCTAGTAAATCTATTAATAATATAATATCTATTATTAACTCTTATGAAAATAATATTTCTTGTGGTGGTTTTAATAGTTTTTATAAGATTTGGAATGCAAGATCTGTGTTTCGTTAAATTTTTAGACATGTATTTCAAGTGTAAATTATTTTCTATTTGTATCATTCTCATTAATTTGTAGTTTTTTATTATTCACATTATATTGTTTAAGTATAATGAGGTGTTATTATTTCATTTTAATTAATCGTTTATCATCTTTCTATTTTAGAATAGTCTTTAAATATATAAACTTTTTCCATCGTAAGTTAATAAAAAAGTATTTAATATGTTAAATTAAATCTTAAAATAAGGTGATATAATATGGTAGTAAAAATAGGTATTATCAAATGTGGAAACATAGGAACATCCCCTGTTTTAGATTTGTTACTCGATGAAAGAGCAGACAGGCCTAATGTGGATGTAACTGTAGCTGGATCAGGAGCTAAGATGAATCCTGATGAAATCGAAGCAACAGTCCCTAAAATGTTAGATCAAGAAAGAGATTTTGTTATATTCATAAGCCCTAACCCAGGAGCTCCAGGACCTGCAAAAGCAAGAGAATTATTATCCGAAGCAGATGTCCCAGCAATTATTATTGGTGACGCTCCAGGTGCAGGTAAAAAAGATGAAATGGCTGAACAAGGTTTAGGATACATAATAGTAAAAGCTGACCCAATGATTGGTGCAAGAAGAGAATTATTAGATCCTACCGAAATGGCTTCATTTAATTCTGATATTATTAAAGTATTAGCAGCAACTGGTGCATACAGGTTAGTACAAAATACAATTGATGATATGATTGCAAATGTGGAAGCTGGTGAAGAAATTGAATTACCAAGCTTAATTATTGATGCAGAAAAAGCTGTTGAAGCTGCTGCATTCTCAAACCCTTATGCAAAAGCAAAAGCTATTGCAGCATATGAAATGGCTGCAGCTGTTGCAAACTTAGACACCAAAGGTTGTTTCATGGTACAAGATTTCGAAAGATATGTCCCTCTCGTAGCTGCTGCTCACGAAATGGCATCTGCTGCAGCAAAATTAGCTGTTGAAGCAAGAGAAATCGAAAAATCAAATGACACCGTATGCAGAACTCCACACATGGGTGATGGTTCTACTGGTGCAAAAACAGAATTAATCTCAAAACCACAATAAGTGTATTTGGATTAATTAGTAGCTTTCATTCATAAGCTACTTTATTATTTTTTTTATTATTTTAACATAAGACATATATTTCAAGTGTAACTTTTATTTTTTTCATATCTTAAAAACTTAAAATATATGATAAATTTGATATTCATTCAAGAAAATCTATTAAAATGGATAATTATCAATCCACTCAATCAAATCATTTAAATGATTAATAATAATTTCTTCTTCTTCATAAGCATAACCTTCATAAATCATACTTGGAACATTGCCTTTATTTAAAGGTATGGTGACATATTCTGGACTAGTTGGATTTTCAGGCATAAAATAACTTGCCCAATCATACCTATCAACAAAATTATTAGCTATATCTTCAGCATAACTACTTTCATTATCACTATCTTCTTCTTTAGGCACAAAAACAAAATTAGCATAACCCCATGATCCAATATTATAATGTAAATCTGTGGCAAAATTAAATTTATTATTAATTACATCTGGAACTACATATTTTTTAGCTAAAATTTGACCATAATTACGACCATTCTCAAAATCATCTATTGACGGGATAACATCAATTTTATAGATATAATAACAATAATTTAGATTATTTTCTTTTTTATTGAAAAGATTTTCAAAATGGTCGTGAAGTTCAAACTCTTTAGGGTGAACTCCAATTATATATGCTATTGTAATATTTGATGAAGTATTGCCATAGGGTCCTTTTTTTATAACATAACCTGTACTTTCATTACCTAAAATTAAATTATTCGATTCATCATTATTTATAAAATTAACAGACATAAGTCCTGTATTGGTCATAAAAAAGAATGTCCCTACAATCATAAGTGCTGTAATGCATAGGGAAATTAATTTAGCAATATTTGAGATGTAAACAGTATTTTCAGAAGAGTTATTTTCTATTTTTTCAGAATATTTTGAAGATTTTTCATTAATAACTTCTTCTTTATTAGTTTTATTTTTAACTTTATATTCATCTGTCATCTCATATATATCTCCTAAATGTTATTGTATCTTATAATATTTATCGTAAAATTTACCAATTAAATCATAAACATAACATAAAATAAATATTGTGTAAATAACGATATAAAAAATAGTTTCATCATTAGGAATCATATTGTTCGTAATTAAAATGGAAAAAATAATAAACATGACAACTGTAAGTGTCTTAAAATTAGTCAAACCACTAATTAATTTAGCAATCATGTTTTTCATTAAAATAAGCTCCTAATATTATGTATTATAAAATACCTTTTGTACTCATAATAATATCATGTTCAACAGTTAATGCATCATTTAAAGCACGAGCTAATGCTTTGAATAAAGCCTCTATTTTATGGTGGTCATTTATGCCTTCAATTTTGGCATTAATATTAATTTTAGCACTATTTGCAAAGGACTCTAAAAAGTGTTCAACATTTTCACAAGCCATTTCACCAACATTTGATCTTAAAAATTCAAAATCACAAACACAATAACTTCTACCACTAATATCCACTGCAACAGTGGCTAAAGCTTCATCCATAGGAACTATGGCATGTGAAATGCGTTTAATACCTTTTTTATCACCCATTGCAGCTTTAAAACTTTCTCCTAAAAGAATGCCCACGTCTTCAATAGTATGATGATCATCTATATGAACATCTCCTGTAACTTCAACTTTTAAATCAAAAAAACCATGTTTAGCAAAAGATTCTAACATGTGATTAAAAAAACCAATACCTGTATTTATGTTATATTCTCCAGAACCATCTAAATTAATTCCAATTTTAATATCTGTTTCAGATGTTTTTCTTTTTAAATCTACTTCTCGTTGAGTTAAAATCATAAAAATAATTCCTTTATCTTTGAATTAATATTGCGCCAAAATTACAAACACTAGCGCATATTGTACATACATGACAAAAAGTTAAATCAATTACTTCAGCTTTATTCCTAGAATTCATTCTCCATATTTTATGGGTTTTTGGACATATATCTATACATGCACCACATCCAGTGCATTTATCTTCATCGACTGTTATTTGTAGCATACAATACCCTTTATTAAAGTTTAACAACTGAAATTGAAACGGCTTTAATTCCAATATAAATTTTCTTTTCTAAATTTAAATCTAATTTTTTCCTAGAAAATTGAGTAATATCTACATTAAGTTTATGACCATTATCTAATTCAACATTTAATCTAACACCCAAATCATGCATATTCATACCAGTAATTTTACAAGGAATAATATTCCTAACACTAGTTTCATGAGGTTCTAACATTACAATAATATCTTCAGGACTTAATAGTAAAATAACTTCTTCATTTTCTTCAAATTCTTCTCTTAATGGAACAATTAAATCTTGGTTATTGAATGTAATGTGCATTAATTCTCTTTCATAATCAATTTTAGAGATTAGTCCATTTAATTCATTACTGTCTTTGACTTTAGAAACCACTTTGCTAATTTTACTATATTCTTTTAATATTTGTTTTCCAAGGGCGGATAAGTTACTGCCTCCACCGCCTCCACGGCCTCCACGGGCACTATAAACAACACCACTGCCTACGCTTTCTTCTATATTTTTAATATAATTTAAAGCAGTTCTATAAGGTATTTTAGTTTTTTTAGAAGCAGTTGTTATGGAACCATACATATCAATTTTTTTTAAAAGTTCAAATTTTCTTTGATCCAAAAGAATTGTTTTACCATTAACTGTGATTTCATATTCTGGACCAAATGTTTTTGTCATAAAAATACCTCTAAACTAATAATTACTAATCTTTAATATTTTGTTTGATGTATCTATATTATTAACTTTGTTATTATTCGCAACTATATTTATCTATAATATCAATTATTTTTGAATAAATTCCTGTTAACGGACCTAATTTATTTTCAAATTTTCTAAATATTTTAACATCTTTTTTAGTGAATCCTTTAAGCAATAAGAAACTTAATGCATAAACAACTGTTGCAATTGGTATTGCTATAATTAATCCCCATATATTTTGTGGGAATAGGCATACTGAAAGCCCCATTATTATTGATGCAATGATAATTTTAAGGAATGCTTTATATGGGGGGGTGATTTCAGTAACTTTAAATGTTCTCCACACCATTAAAACCATAATAATAAATGTGGCAATAGTAGTTGCTAATGCAGCACCTTCTAAACCAAAAAATGGAACTAAAATAATGTTTAAAATTAAATTAATAATTGTTCCTATAATTAATATATACATTGGGTCTTTAGGATATCCTATACCTTGTATAATACTTGATGAAACTGCAAATAATGTGTAAAAACTCATTCCTATAACTAAAATACTTAATGCTCCTGCAGCTGCAACATATTCTGTTGAAAATAATAATTCTAGAATTGGTTTAGCAAATACTAAAATTCCCACACACATTGGTAAAACGGTTAAAATAACCAATCTATAAGATTCTACAACATAAGTTTTAAGTAATTCTTTATTTCTAAGAGCAAGCGCTTCAGAAGCAGCAGGCAGTACTGCTGTTGCAACAGATGTTGAAATTACCAAAGGTAATCTTGCAATAGGGTCTGCACTAGCATAATATCCAGTAAATTCTGTAGCCATAAGTTTAAATAATACAAAAACACTAATATCATAAATCGCCATTTCAGCTAAAGCAGTAATAATAACGGGTATTGAAAATTTAAGTAAATGTATAATTAAATCTATTTCTTCTCTAAAACTAAAAGCATCTTCAGGTGCAGGTTTTGGCAGTTCTTTCCATAAAAATTTTTTAAATATTAATGCTCCACTAATGGCTGATCCTGCAAAACCAATGGCAGTACCTATAACTGCTCCTGCAGCATAAAATCCAATAATAACTAGAATTGTTGCGAATGTAATCATAAATACTTGTTCTACAAGACGTGTTGCAACAACATATTCCATTCGATATAATCCTTGAAATGCTCCTCTAAAGGCTCCTACGATGACACTAAATGGAGTTATTAGTGCAACTGCTTTTAATGGTAATGCTGCAAGTGGTTTTTTGAATATATTAATTGCAATGTAATCTGATGAGAAAAACATAACCATTGAAAAGAATATGCCTAATAAAACCATAAATTTCATTGTTGTAAATAAAATTTGTCTAGCCAAAACATCTTCGCCTAATGCCTTATGTTGGGAAACATATTTTGCAATAGCTGGTGGAAGTCCTCCAGCAGCAAGTATTTGAAAAATTCCTTGAAATGGAAGTGTAACTCCTAATAGTCCATATCCTATAGGTCCAAGTAATCTAGCCATAATCATTCTATAAATGTATCCTCCTATACGTAGAATGAAATTGCTAATAATGATTAATAAACTACCTTTAAGTAATTTTTTAGTTCCATTTGTACCTGACGATTCTTCAGCATTTTCCAATTAAATCACCGATAAATGTAAACATAATAATTATCGTTTTAGGATATTATTGAATTAATATTAAAAAAAGATTACGATTTTTGTATAGTTAACTGTTAAAATAAATAATTTTGGGCTTTGTAGAAAACCTTTTTTTCTAATTTTTATTTTTGCACTTAAAATTGATTTTTACCCTAAATTTCTATAAATATCTAT
>CADBMS010000068.1 GCA_902795935.1 uncultured Methanobrevibacter sp. | reverse complement strand
TGAAAAATTAAGTTCAAATATGGAAGAATATTTGGAAGTACTTTATAATTTAAGTCAGTGCAAAGAAATTATAAATACAAATCAGATTTCTGAAAGATTAGATATTGCACCGGGAAGTGTAACACCTATGCTAAAAAAATTAGCTAAACTAGGTTACATTACATATACTCCTTATAAAGGAGCTCAACTAACTAATAAAGGACTTAAAAAAGCTAAAAGTATGACTCGTAAACATAGATTACTTGAACGTTTCTTGTATGATACTTTAAATATTAAAAGAGAAAATGTTCATGAACAAGCTTGTGAAATGGAACATAGTCTTTCAGATGATGCAGAAAGAGCATTATGTCATTTATTAAAGAATCCTTCTGAATGTCCTGATGAACAACTAATCCCTGAATGTAATTTTAGTTTTCAAACATGTGATGAATGTAAAAATCATGACCCTGATATAGGTAGTATTGGTATAAGAAAAGAAAATTTAGTACCCCTAGTCAGATTACATGAAAACCAAATGGGTAAAATATCATTTATCCGTGGAGATAACACTATCCTTAAACGACTAATGGAGTTAGGCATAACATTAGATGAAAAGGTAAAAGTAATTAGTATTGCCCCACTCAAAGGACCTATGGAATTAGATGTAAAAGGATCCAAACTAGTTTTAGATAGAGATATTGTAAATAATATCTTTGTAGAAATTTATTCAATATAATTAATTTTTTATTTAACTGCTTCTTTAGTTTAATTAATCATTTAAAGAATATTAAAAAATTACAATAAAAGACACATTATTTAAATAAAAACTTATTTTTTAAAAACAGTGCAAAAAATAATAAAAATGGAATATAACTTATTCGCTGTATTCCATAATAGTTCTTCTCAATTCTTTCTTAGTTTCACCAAGAACTTCAATCCTATCAAATTGAATTTTTTCCTCAGATAACATCTCACCAAGCTTAGTAGCAGAAATACTGTCCTCTAAATCTACTAATATAGCATCTCCTTCAGAACACAAAGAACTAGCCTCCGAATATAAAAATAACATAATTTTTTCAGTATCAGAACTAGTTATCCTAAAAGTCCTAATCATTTTCTGAACCTGAGCAATATCAACATGCATACGTTGCAATGCAATTAAAACATGTTTACTAAGAGACTCTTCCAAAATTTCAGGAGTAATATGATCTTCACCTGCCAATATACGTGCAGCTTGACATATTTGAGCTACATCTCTTGCATGAGCATAACTAGGTTCTAATCCTTCACCACCCTCAGTAATAGGAGTATAAACCATTTTAAACCGTTTAATTATATTAGAACCATATTTTTCACCAAGAGCATTTAAATTACGCCTAAACACCTCTGCAACATTTTCAATTTCAGGATGACCTAAGAAAATATGTAGCGGAGCCCTTCTCAAATGCGCTTCATCCATAATACTTACATCCAAGTTAGTTGAAAACATAGGAATAAATTCTGTATAAACAATAACAGGAACTCCTGCAATATAAACAACATCTTTTTTATTTTCCATAGGAACAATTAATCTATTCAAAATAAGTTCATGACTTTCTTGTTGTCTTCCCAAATCATCAACTAATAATACCCCACCATTAGATTTAATAGTTGGAGATGTTTCATAAACACCTTTTTTAGGATTATAAACACTATCTAATTTATTTAAATCCAATTCTGCACCAGTAAATACAAAAGGAGCATAAACTTTAACCCAACGAGGATCTTCAGGTTGTTCAGGAGTCATTCGATGGAAATCATTATCAAATAATTGTAAAATTTTACCACCAAACTCAATAAACTTTGGAATAATAATAGGAGGTAATAATTCAGCAGTTTTACTCGTAATAAAAGTTTTACCGGCACCTGGAGAACCATAAATAAAAACACCTTTATTAATAGTAGCAGACTCTATTAAAGTAGATTTAGCTTCTTTCAAACCAACAACATCATTAAAAGTTTCTTCAACAATTTCATCAGGAATAGATAATGGAAAACGATTACTAACTTGAATATCCATCATCCTATCATAATCATCATAAGAAACAGGCGCTAAACCAACATAAGGATTTTCAGCAATTACTCTAGAAGCCAATTCTTTACCTTTCTGAGTTATTGTATATTCAACACTAGAAAATAAAAATCCACCAGAAATTTGACCACAAAATTCATCATTTTCAAGTTTTCTAAGAATAGATTCAATAATATCTAAATGAAGACCAGTTGTCTCATTAATAGTAGATGTTTTAATAGTCCCATAAGAATAAATTACTTTTAACAATAAATCTTTAACAAAACCTTCAGATAAATGCAATTCTTCCAAAGTCTTAGGTTGTTTTAACTCTTCAAACAAAGATTCCATTTGTTCATCATGGTAATAACTCATTTTACAAAAACCTCCATTTAAAATAAAATAAATTAATTATAAAATATCCTCTAAATCTTTTAATTGAGAAATAACTTCGATATCTAATTTTTCATCACTAATCATTTTTTTTTCTTCAGAAGTTAAATCACAATTGAATAAAATAGCAGACATACCTGCATTAACAGCACCTAATGCATCTGCTTCAAATTTATTACCTATCATAACTGATTTTTCAGGTTTGCACCCCATTCTACTCAATGATTCTTCAAAAATTTTGGGGTGTGGTTTTTCATATCCTATTTCTTCAGAAGTTAGAACTTGATCAAAAAATGGATGAATCCCCAAACGCACCAATTTTTCCCACTGTTTTATAGTTAAACCATTAGATATAACACCTAATTTATATCCTTTAGATTTAACATGAATTAAAGTAGAAACAGTATCCGGAAATGGTTGTAATAATGCAAATTTAACATTATGATAATTAACCATCCCTACAGCAATTAACAATGGTTTTTCTTCACCAAATACATTCTTGGTCAAAATATTAAAATGTTTATCATAATTAGACCCTTTTTCCTTAATAATTTCTCTTAGTTGATGATACGCATCATCAGAAGTTAAAGGCAAACCAGCATCAATCATCATATTCAATGCAACTCTACGAGCAGTTTTAGCAAAAACAGAGGTATTTAACAAAGTATCATCAATATCAAAAAAAACGGATTTAAACATTTTTACACCTTAATATAAGATTATCAACTTAACTTAATAAATCTTATTAAAAATAATAAAAATTATTATAAGATGAAAAAAAGAAAAAGAATTTAGAAAATAGTAATTAAAAAAAACTATCAAGACTTGTTTGTTGCTCATCCTGAGCCAAATCTAATAACATTTTCGATGAATAACCTAAAGAATCCATTATTCTAGAAACAGCAGGCAAAACTTGATTATTAATATAATAATCAGGATCATATTCAAAGTCACTTGAATCTTCAATAGATTCTGCTCTTTTACTAATTGGTTTTTTACCTTTAACTATAATATATCTAATTATAGATCCTTTACCAATATTACGACCTTTAGCTATAGATTTCTTAGCAGCTATAACATGAGGACCTTCATTAGTATAATCATCAACATCCCTTGTTAATTGAGTATGTATGACCATATCTTTCATAGGAGCTTTACCTGATTTAATTTCCTTCATTACTTTTTTAACAATCTCTAAAGCCTTTTCAGGAGATCCTTCTTTTAAAATAGCCAATAAAATTTTTTGTTGAGTGTCTTTCGCAACAGGCGCCCAATCACGACGAACTAATTCTAAGCCTTTAGCTATAATTTTTTCATCTTCAATTAAAGCATATCTCTTTTTAGATACGAAAAACCCTCTTTTATAAAATCCTTCATACTCCAACTCCATACCTTCAGGTAAAGTTGGATTTAAGAATTCTAAAAATTTATCTTTTTGATTTAAAATCTCTTTTTCGAGATTATTCTGTGATGAGAACACCATTAAGTACTCCATCTTGACCTGGGCGTGAAGTTACCTTAACTTTACCCGCACTAGTCTCCACTACTGCACCTTTAGTGATTATGTTCCTTCTTACAAAGTTAGGATTCGATCTATTTTCAATAACATTTAAAACATCTGCCTTTTCTGTTTTATTAGTAGAAGGATTTGTTACATTAATTTTAGAATCAGTAGCTAATCTTATTTTTTCATTTCCACCTTGAGTTCGAATTTTTCTTACTTTTCTATCACCAATTTTGGTTTCTGCAGCTTCCCTTCCGAGTTCAAACTTTTTTTTCCCTCGGTTCATTTTTGCTCTTCCACCAGTAGGTTTTTTCATTGATTTACCTTGCCAAATAGCCATTATTTCACCTTATTAAATTGATTTGTAATTAATTTTTTTATTAAAACAATACTTACTCTAAAAATATGTTTAAACAATAAATACAGCATTGTATTTTGAAAATTCATAATGTGAATTTAAAATTAGTACTTAATAATTGAATATAAAATACCTAATTTTATATTATATCATTATATTCTATGTAATCTAATATAAAGTTTTAGTTTATATAAAATCTAATTTATTAAATAATTTCAAGTAAGTTGTTAATTAAATATAAATTAAGTGAAATATTTATTAAAAACTATTATTTAAAATTTTAATTTAAAAATAAATAAAAATATGCTAGTTTATTTTACTTGAAACATTTAAATATACTAAAGTAGCAATTACTTAATATATAATATTCAATCATTATATTAAAATAAAATATATTTTTCTTGTTTAAACCGATTATTATAAACTAAATTGAGGGTAATTTTAATGAAAATTGGTATGTCCCATGGTGCTGGCGGAGAAGTCATGCAAAATTTAATTTCAGATACAATACTAAACAATATCAAAAATAAGCAAGTGAACGGAGGAGTAGGTCTTGATGATCTTGATGATGGTGCTACAATTCCATTAAATGAATATGAAATTATAGTAAGTACTGATGGACACACTATTGACCCATTATTCTTTCCAGGAGGAGATATTGGTAGAATATCTGCTGCAGGAACTATTAACGATGTATCAGTAATGGGTGCTAAACCACTAGCATTAACGAATTCAATGATTATAGAAGAAGGATTTCAAAGAGATGATTTTGAAAAAATTATCAAATCAATGGATGCTGTGTGTCAAGAAACTGGAACTGCAATTATAACTGGAGATACCAAAGTAATAGAAAAAAATAAAATAGATAAAATGGTTATTTCAACTACAGGAATTGGTTTAGCTAAAAAAGGAGAAGTTATACGAGATTCTGGTTTAAATGTGGGAGATAAATTAATTATTAGTGGAAGTATTGGCGACCACGGTATGGCATTAATGGCTTATAGGGAAGGTTTTGGATTTGATACCGATTTAAAATCAGACACTGCACCTGTTTGGAGTATTGTTGAAAAAGCATTGAACATTGGCGGAGTGAGTGCTCTTAAAGACCCTACACGAGGAGGATTAGCTAATGCACTAAATGAAATGGCAGATAAATCTGGTGTCCAATTAATTTTAGATGAAGAAAAAATACCTATTCGTGAAGAAGTTAAAGCAGTTTCAGATATGTTAGGTATTGACCCCCTCGAAGTTGCTAATGAAGGAAAAATAGTTATGGGGGTTAAAGCAGAATTTGCTGATGAAATATTAAAAGCAATACGCAAAGATAAGTACGCAACTAATGCTCAAATTATCGGCGAAGTTGTTGAAGGAAATAAAGTTATTATGGAAACAGTACTAGGTGGAAAAAGAATTTTAGAATCACCAGTATCCGATCCAGTGCCAAGAGTATGTTAAGTTAAAAAAAGAAATAATGGGGAAACATAATGACAATGCTAAATAAAAGAATAATAGCTGGAATAATGGATATCATAGCAGTTACTGCTCTTATATGGATAATTAATACATTATTGTACCAATTAATTGCATTATCTAATGCTTATTCTATTTTCAATCATTCTTACATTATATTAAGTATAGTTATTATTATATATTTCACAGTATCTGAAGGTATAAAAGGTCAGACAATAGGTAAAGAAATGATGCATATAAAAGTTGTAAGTAAAACTGGAAATTCAATTAACGTATTTACAGCTTTTATTCGAAATTTAAGTAAAATTTGTTGGATCCCTGTAATTTTAGATTGGTCTCTTGCACGAATTATAAGCAATTCTGATTTAAGGTTATTAGATAAACTTACTAAAACTACTGTTATACCCGAAGATGGTTATGTTACACTTTCACAAAAAGAAAGAAATTCTGAAATACAAAATGACATTACACTTAAAGACTTCGAAAATATAGAATACAAATGAAAAAAATGTTTAACTTTTAATTAAGAAGTTAATATTTTTTTTATTGCCAATCATATGGATAGAACTCTGATGGAGGTATGTACATTATTTCAGCATGATTTTCTTTTAATAAAAGGTGATTTAAATTCTGACCATCATCTGTATAAACTACTGCTAATGTTCTATTATAACGATCCTTATTTTTTCGATCATCAATATCCAAATAAACAGTTTTTTCTAAACATTTATTTTTAACATATTCTTTTGCAGATTTATAACCATTTTCACCTCGTTCAGGAGTATTTACTCCTACAAATCGAATCCTGCCAATACCTTCAACATCAATGGTATCGCCATCAACTACTTTATAGCATTTTCCTTCAAATTCATATTTTGAAGTATTTTTTAATTTTTTATTAATTATGTTCTTTTTAGTAGAATTTAAATTGTCATTTGTATCATTAGAACTGTTTAAATTAGAATCATTAACTTTTAAATCATAATTATCAGCATAATCCTCCGATTCAAAGACACAACCCATAAATGAAACTATAGAACAACTTATGATTAGAATTAATAAAAAATATAATTTTTCATTCATAATCTATTAATGTACATACTAATTTATAAAAATTACTTAAAATAAATTATTAAAAAAGACAAAAATGGATAGTCATATAATAATTAACTAAATACAAGAAATATTATTTAAATAAGTATAATTAAACCTAATAAATTAGTTAGAAAATCATTAATAAAACTTTATTATTAGAAATACAGGAATCTGACAAAATGAATATACAAATTGAAAAAGAAAATTTAAGAAAACATATATGGGATTTATTATTCAAAGAAAAAATAAGTTATAGGGTTAATGGAGACTATAATAAAATCCCTAATTTCAAAGGATCAGATTTTGCAGCAAAAAGGTTAAGTCAAACAATTGAATGGGATGAAAGTAAAGTAATATTCTGTAGTCCTGATTCAGCACAAATTCCAGTCAGAGAATATGCATTAAAAGATAAAAAAACATTGATTATGGCAAGTCCTAAAATTAAAGATGGTTACATTTTATTAAATCATGAGGATATAGATGATTTATCTATTGCATCAACTATTGAAGGTTCTTATAAATATGGAAAATTTGATATGAATTTACCTAAAATCGACTTAGTTGTTGAAGGATCTGTTTGTGTTGATAAATTAGGTCATAGATTAGGTAAAGGCGGGGGTTATGGTGATAGAGAAATTGATTATTTAATGAAAAATGAATATATTTCAACTAATACCCCCATAGTTACAACTATCCATCCTTTACAATTAGTTTTTAAGGTTCCTACTGAAAAACATGACAAAAATATTAATATGATTGTAACTATTAATAAAGTTATCCGCATAAAACAAAATTTTAAAGGAGATTTTGTTAAATAGAAGGTTTTAAACATGTCAAATGAAAAAAAAATAATGAAAGTCAAAGGACTTCAAATTATTAATGGTGTTGCTAATTTTCCAATTAGTTGGCTAAATAAACACGGTTATTGTGAATATAGTATTTATCTTGAGCATCATAAAGGCATAATTGTATCACCTACAAAAGAAATGACTATTGGAAGTAAAATTCATGAAAAATTAGAAGATGATTTTAATGAAGATTCAATTGAAACTACTTTTAGTGAAATGATGGAATTATCTAAAAGTGAAGATTTACTTTCACGTGAAATTTGGGTTATATCTACAAAATATGGTATACATGGTTTAATTGATGAAATTTGGATGACTCCTGATGAATTTATAATTATAGATGATAAACCAGGACATATTGCATATACTTCAACAATAAATCAAGTTTTAGCATATTGTTTAGCATTTAAAGAAATTATTGGCAATGATAAACGTAAAATACGTGCTGCACTTAGAACTAGAGGTACTGATGAAATATTTTGGAACATTGATTTTGATGATAAAGCTGAAAAAAATATTATAAAATTATTAAATCGTATGCAACGTTTATTTAAAGGTGAAACACCATATATTCCAACAAATAATCCTAGAAAATGTGCTAAATGTCGTTTCAATAATTATTGCGAATACAAAAAATAAGTAAGTAATACTAATTTTACACTTGAAACATATGTCTTAATAATACCCATAGTATATTAACACCACACCAAATAACCTTAAAAACAGCAAATATATTTAAATGTAAAAAAAAATAAAAATTTATATTAATAGATTTAATTATTAACTAATTTTTTTCTATCGTACTAATAAACATACTAAATATTATTTTTATAAATTATACTTTATTTAAGGAAGATTAAGAATGAATCAATTACTATTCAAAGAATTAGATATTTCAGAAGAAATTAAAAAAGGAATCCTTGAAATGGGATTTGAAGAAACAACACCAATACAATCATTAACCATACCTTTAGTATTAAAAGGACAAGATATTATAGGACAAGCACAAACTGGTACTGGTAAAACTGCTGCCTTTGGTATT